>NZ_JBSVWN010000035.1:0-63318 GCF_054071325.1 Pseudomonas sp. SDO5215_S409
TCAAATCGGCGTTCTTGTTTCTGTCTTTCCCGGGATTCCGTGAAGAACCTTTTTTTTGGCCATAAAAAAGGTGCGACCCTTGCGGATCACACCTTCTTTACGCCAACCGGCTAATCAGCTGCCGATGGCCTTGGAGGCCAACCAGAACAGCCCGGCCGACAAGCCCACCGTTGCTGGCAAGGTCAGTACCCACGCCATCAGGATGGTCTTGACGGTGCCGCCTTGCAGGCCGCTCTTGTTGGCGACCATGGTCCCGGCCACACCCGAAGACAGTACGTGGGTGGTCGACACCGGCAGGCTGAAGATGTTGGCCAGGCCAATCATGCTTGCGGTGGTGATCTGCGCCGACATGCCTTGGGCATAGGTCATGCCCTGCTTGCCGATTTTCTCGCCAATGGTCAGGACCACGCGCTTCCAGCCCACCATGGTGCCCAGGCCCAGCGCCAGGGCGACGGCCAGGATCACCCAGAACGGGGCGTATTCGGTGGTGGCGGTCAGGTCTTTACGCAGTTTGTCCAGGTCGGATTTCTCGCGTGCGTCCAGGCCCGGCAGCTTGCCGACTTTTTTCGCGGTGTCATCCAGGCACAGCAAGTAGCGGCGCACTTCGATGCGGTGTTCTGCGGTCAGCGAGTGGTAGTCCGAAACGCCTTTTAGCGTGCCGAGCAGGGCGTTGATGGTCGGCTCGGTCTGCTGCGGGTTGCACTGGAACTTGCCCGGCAGGTCGTCCTTCACGCTTTTACCCAGGGCCAGGAACTCACCGAGGGTTTCGTGGTTGCGCTGGTAGAACTGGTTCAGGTGCAGGGTCGCGTCGCGCGTGCGTTCGATCTGGTAGGTGGTGCTGCCCAGGTCGAGTACGAACTGCGCCGGCACGATGCCGATCAGCACCAGCATGATCAGGCCAATGCCTTTCTGGCCGTCGTTGGAGCCGTGCACGAAGCTGACGGCCATGGCCGAAATCACCAGCACCAGGCGGTTCCAGAAGGGCGGGTGCTTTTTGTCGTCGAGCTTGCGGCGCTGGTCCGGTGTCTTGTGCATCTTGGACAGCGGGCGCCACCATTTCAGGCCGATCAGCACCAGGGCCGCGACCACAAAACCGGCAATCGGCGAGAACACCAGCGAGGCGCCGATATCCACGGCCTTCTGCCAGTTCACCCCGTCCGCCAGGGGGATGTCGTTGATCAAGGCGTTGGCCAGGCCGACACCCAGGATCGAGCCGATCAAGGTGTGGGAACTGGACGCCGGGATCCCGAAGTACCAGGTGCCCAGGTTCCAGGTGATCGCCGCTGCCAACAAGGAGAAGACCATGGCCAGACCGTGGCCGGTGTTCACGTTGATCAGCAATTCCACCGGCAGCAGGTGCACGATGGCATACGCGACCCCCACCCCGCCGAGCAACACGCCGAGGAAGTTGAACACCCCGGAGAAGAACACGGCCAGGTGCGGCGGCATGGCCTTGGTATAGATGACTGTCGCAACCGCGTTCGCGGTGTCATGAAAGCCGTTGATGAACTCGAAGGCGAGAACAAAGGCCAGGGCGAGCAGCAGGCTCACGAGAACCCAAGCATCCAGTCCGCTGAATAAATCGATCATGAAGGTTTTATGACCAGGTCGTAAGGGGGCGCGATTATGCCAGAAAACCTCGGTAATCGATGCACCCGCTGCTCATCGGTAACATTCTTCAATGAAAAAAATGGCAGGACAGGGGCGGGCGTCCGGTTTTTCCAGGGGGTTGCAGGTTGTTGATTTATAAGGTGAACGCTGGAGTTGAGGCGGGTGGGCAGCCGTGCGAATGGCTTGAAATAGCCGTATGAAATTTCGACAAGGCAGCCGAAATGACGGAAAAAAGTTTTGCGATCGCCCGCGTTAAAGGACGCCTCTCTACCAGAAGGGTACTGGCAGAGAGATGGCAATCCTGGACGGCTGGAGCCTGAACGCTTATGGCGATTCGGGCCGCAGGTCCTGTTCGATCTTGTGGATTTCTTCGGCAAAAGCCCGGTCGAGCAGACTGGCTCGTTTACGCCATGGTTTGCGTTCGGGTTCGGGCTGGGCGGCGTAGGTGGTAATTTCTCCGCCGTAAACATCCTTGTAACGTTGCTCCTGACGCTCAAGTTCTGCGCGCAGTTCGTCTTTCGTCACATTGTTACCTAATCGAGTTGAGTTAAGTTCCGGTCAACGCAATGCCCTGAGGTGATCAACCACTTCATTAATAGCAGGCGGCCACGGTCCCGGAGAAGAGCAGCTGTCGTAGCAACAGTTTGTTTTAAGCCGCCAGGGCGCGTCGGCTATTTGCGACAGTGCAGAGGCATGCGCCGTCTGCAGGATGCCCAGACTTGGATCCGTTGTTGAAGCGGTTCCGAGTTGGCATAGGGTGCATTATAGCGGCGCATTTGAATAACACTATCGACATCAAGTTAAAAAACGTCAACTTTATGTGAGCGTTTTGTTACGTACGTGTGTGAGTGATTGGTTGAACTTTTGACGTCATAAATCATGCAGTGTTTTACAGGCAACCAATAAACCGTAACTTCTTTCGTACATTAGCCCGTGCAAAAAATCCCGCGATCACGCGCAAGGGCAGGGGCGGGCGCTAGGTGGGCGACAAATTGCGATAATCGCATGACCGTCCGATAATCGCCCAATCTTGACCGGCTCGCCTTGTGCCTCCCGTACCCGGCGGCTGTAATAGCGGTCAGCCCTCCTGCCGCGGCACACAACAAGAAAAGGACGTGAGATGAACGATCAACTGCGCAACTCCTTCGCCTGCGTGGCGCCACCAATCGTTGCGTCTGCGGCCAAGCGGATTCAGGCGTTTACCGGTGATCCGGATTTCATGACCTCCCTGGCCCGTGGCCTGGCCGTGGTGCAGGCCTTTCAGGAGCGCAAGCGCCACCTGACCATCGCGCAGATCAGCCATCGCACCGAAATCCCCCGCGCCGCTGTGCGCCGTTGCCTGCATACCCTGATCAAACTCGGCTACGCCACCACCGACGGGCGTACCTACTCGTTATTGCCCAAGGTCCTGACCCTGGGCCACGCGTACTTGTCGTCCACCCCGCTGGCGGTGTCGGCCCAGCCTTACCTGGACCGCATCAGCGAGCAACTGCACGAAGCCTGCAACATGGCGACGCTTGAGGGGGACGACATCCTCTACATCGCCCGCTCGGCCACCACCCAGCGGCTGATCTCGGTGGACCTGTCCGTCGGCGGCCGCCTGCCGGCCTACTGCACCTCCATGGGCCGGATCCTGCTGGCGGCCCTCGACGATGCATCGCTAAAGGACTACCTCGACCACGCCGACCTGCAAACCAAGACCAGCCGCACCATCACCGAGCCACAGGCCTTGCTTCAGTGCTTGCAGGAGGTGCGCAGCCAGGGCTGGTGCATTGTCGATCAGGAGCTGGAACAGGGCCTGCGTTCGGTCGCCGTGCCGGTGTATGACGCGTCCGGCCAGGTGCTGGCCGCGCTGAACGTCAGCACCCACGCGGCGCGGGTCAGCCGCAGCGAGCTGGAGCAACGCTTTTTGCCGAACATGCTCGCCGCCAGCCGTGAGTTGAGCGCGCAGCTGTTTGCGTAAGCTGTTCGGTGACCGCACAGATCCCGGCGTGACGAATTGACGGTATTTCCCAAGGCTTATTAATGTGCGCCAGCGCAATCAGCGCCGCCCCAAATAATAATGACGGCCCCAGGTCGTCCGCCCGCCCCCGGTGTGGAAATAAAAATAATGAATCAGCCTTCGTCTGTTGGTACTTCGCTGGACGTGCAGTCCTTCATCAATGCCCAGCCGCTGTCGCGTTACCAGTGGCGCGTGGTCATCCTGTGTTTCCTGATCGTTTTTCTCGACGGCCTCGACACCGCCGCCATGGGCTTTATCGCCCCGGCCTTGTCCCAGGACTGGGGCATTGACCGCGCCAGCCTGGGGCCGGTGATGAGCGCCGCGTTGATCGGCATGGTCTTCGGCGCCCTAGGTTCAGGCCCGCTGGCCGACCGCTTTGGCCGCAAAGTGGTGTTGGTGGGCGCGGTGCTGCTGTTTGGCGCTTTCAGCCTGGCCTCAGCCTACAGCAGCAACGTCGACCAACTGCTGGTGCTGCGCTTTCTGACGGGCCTGGGCCTGGGCGCCGGTATGCCGAACGCGACCACGCTGTTGTCGGAATACACCCCTGAGCGCCACAAGTCGTTGCTGGTGACCAGCATGTTCTGCGGCTTCAACCTGGGCATGGCCGGTGGTGGGTTTATCTCCGCCAAACTCATCCCCACCTTTGGCTGGCACAGCCTGTTGCTGATCGGTGGTGTGCTGCCGTTGGTGCTCGCGGGAGTGCTGTTGGTGTGGTTGCCGGAGTCGGCGCGTTACCTGGTGGTGCGCAACCGTGGCACCGACAAGGTGCGCAAGACCCTGGCCCCCATCGACCCGGCCATTGTCGGCCAAGCCACCAGCTTCAGCGTGCCGGAACAAAAAACCGTCAAGGCGCGCAACGTGTTTGCGGTGATCTTCTCCGGCACCTACAGCGCGGGCACCTTGCTGTTGTGGCTGACCTACTTCATGGGCCTGGTGATCGTCTACCTGTTGACCAGTTGGCTGCCCACCCTCATGCGTGACAGCGGCGCGAGCCTGGAGCAGGCCGCGTTCATCGGCGCGCTGTTCCAGTTTGGCGGCGTGCTGAGTGCCGTGGGCGTGGGCTGGGCGATGGACCGGTTCAATCCGCACAAGGTCATCGGAACCTTCTACTTGCTGGCCGGGGTATTTGCCTACGCCGTAGGGCAGAGCCTGGGCAATATCACGATTCTGGCCACGCTGGTGCTGATTGCCGGGATGTGTGTCAACGGCGCGCAATCGGCCATGCCCTCGCTGGCCGCACGGTTTTACCCGACCCAGGGGCGGGCGACCGGCGTGTCGTGGATGCTCGGCATCGGCCGCTTTGGGGCGATCCTCGGTGCGTGGATGGGGGCGACCCTGTTGGGGCTGGGCTGGAACTTCGAGCAAGTGCTCACCGCCCTGGTGATCCCGGCCGCACTGGCCACGGCCGGCGTGATCATCAAAGGCATGGTCAGCCACGCCGACGCCACCTGAAACCGGCTGCACCCCCTCGCGGGGGCTGGCCGCAGCCCCCGACTTCGACCCTGTTCAAGCCAAAAGTTAGCAAGACAACAATCCGTTCGATAATCGAACGCTGAGTCGATTATCGGATTGTTTGGCTTATTTCCCGGGCTTACTCTTCAAACCACTTCGGCGCACTGGCGCGCCTTTTTCGATCGATACCGGGAGCCCAACCCCATGGCTGAAATTCTCACCCTGTCCGACGCGGTGAAGCAGTTCGTCAACGACGGCGACACCGTCGCGCTCGAAGGCTTCACTCACCTGATTCCTACGGCGGCAGGTCATGAAATCATTCGTCAGGGCAAGAAAGACCTGACCCTGGTGCGCATGACACCCGACCTGATCTACGACCAGTTGATCGGTGCCGGCTGTGCGCGCAAGTTGATTTTCTCGTGGGGGGGTAACCCGGGTGTGGGCTCCCTGCACCGCCTGCGTGACGCGGTGGAAAAACGCTGGCCGCAACCGCTGGAAATCGAAGAACACAGCCACGCCGACCTGGCCAATGCCTACGTCGCTGGCGCGTCGGGCCTACCGTTTGCGGCGCTGCGGGCCTACGCAGGTTCCGACCTGCCCAAGGTCAACCCGCTGATCAAGACCGTCACCTGCCCATTCACCGGCGAAGTGCTGGCGGCCGTGCCGTCGGTGCGCCCGGACGTCACCGTGATCCACGCGCAAAAGGCCGACCGCAAGGGCAATGTGCTGCTGTGGGGCATTTTGGGCGTGCAGAAAGAGGCGGCCCTGGCGGCGAAGCGTTGCATCGTGACCGTGGAAGAAATCGTCGATGACCTCAACGCGCCCATGAACGCATGTGTCTTGCCGACCTGGGCGCTGACCGCCGTGTGCCATGTGCCTGGCGGCGCGCATCCGTCCTACGCTCATGGCTACACCGAGCGTGATAACCGCTTCTACCAGGCGTGGGATCCGATCGCTCGCGACCGTGAGACGTTTACTGCCTGGATCAACGAATACATCCACGGCACTGCCAATTTCAGCGAATTCCAGGCCAAGCTGGCCACCGCGCAGGAGGCCCAGTAATGGCTTACTCGACCAACGAAATGATGACCGTCGCCGCTGCACGCCGCCTGAAAAACGGTTCTGTATGCTTTGTCGGCATCGGCCTGCCCTCCAAGGCCGCCAACCTTGCACGCCTGACCTCGTCGCCCGACGTGGTGCTGATCTACGAGTCCGGCCCCATTGGTGCCAAGCCGTCGGTGCTGCCGCTGTCGATTGGTGACGGCGAACTGGCGGAAACCGCCGACACCGTAGTGCCCACCGGCGAGATTTTCCGCTACTGGCTGCAAGGCGGGCGCATTGACGTGGGCTTTCTCGGCGCGGCACAGGTCGACCGTTTCGGCAACATCAACACCACCGTGGTCGGTGACTATCACCAGCCCAAAGTGCGCCTGCCGGGTGCCGGTGGTGCGCCGGAAATCGCCGGTTCCGCCAAGAGTGTGCTGATCATCCTCAAGCAGTCGGCCCGCTCGTTTGTCGAAAAACTCGACTTCATCACGTCGGTGGGCCACGGCGAAGGCGGCGACTCGCGCAAGCGTCTCGGCCTGCCGGGCGCTGGGCCGGTAGGCATCATTACCGACCTGTGCACCATGGAGCCGGAAGCCGGCAGCAACGAATTCGTGGTGACCGCCCTGCACCCCGGCGTTACCCGCGAGCAGGTGGTGGCCGCCACCGGCTGGGCGATCCGCTTCGCTGACCAGGTGGCCATCACGGCTGAACCGACCGACACCGAACTCACCGCCCTGCGCGACCTCGAAGCCCGCACCGCTGCCGCCCACGGCCAAGCCCCCGGAGAAGCCTGATGCGCGACGTCTTTATCTGTGACGCTATCCGCACCCCCATCGGCCGTTTTGGCGGGGGCCTGTCCAGCGTGCGTGCCGATGATTTGGCCGCCTTGCCGATCAAGGCGCTGATCGAGCGCAACCCGTCGGTGGACTGGCACGCGGTCGACGAAGTGTTTCTGGGCTGCGCCAACCAGGCCGGCGAAGACAACCGCAACGTGGCCCGTATGGCCCTGCTGCTGGCGGGCCTGCCAGAGAGCATTCCCGGCGTGACCTTGAACCGCCTGTGCGCCTCGGGCATGGACGCCATTGGCACCGCGTTTCGCGCCATTGCCAGCGGCGAGATGGAGCTGGCGATTGCCGGGGGAGTGGAGTCGATGTCCCGCGCGCCGTTCGTGATGGGCAAGGCGGACGCCGCGTTCTCGCGCAACATGACGCTGGAAGACACCACCATCGGCTGGCGTTTTATCAACCCGCTGATGAAGGCCCAATACGGCGTGGATGCGATGCCGCAGACCGCTGACAACGTGGCCGATGAGTACCAGGTTTCCCGCGCCGACCAGGACGCTTTCGCACTGCGCAGTCAGCAACGGACGGCGGCGGCGCAAGCAGCCGGGTTCTTTGCCGAAGAGATCGTGCCGGTGCGCGTCGCCCATAAAAAAGGCGAAACCGTGGTGGCGCAGGATGAACACCCACGGGACACCACCTTGGAGGCCCTGGCCAAGCTCAAGCCGGTCAACGGCCCCGACAAGACCGTGACCGCGGGTAATGCGTCGGGCGTGAACGACGGTGCGGCGGCGTTGATTCTGGCCAGCGCCGAGGCGGTAAAAAAGCACGGCCTGACCGCCCGCGCCCGTGTGTTGGGCATGGCCAGCGCCGGGGTGGCGCCACGGGTGATGGGCATCGGCCCGGTGCCTGCCGTGCGCAAACTGGTGGAGCGCCTGGGCCTGGCCGTCACTGATTTTGATGTGATTGAACTCAACGAAGCCTTTGCCAGCCAAGGCCTGGCGGTACTGCGCGAACTGGGCCTGGCCGACGACGCGCCGCAGGTCAACCCCAACGGCGGCGCCATCGCCCTTGGCCACCCGTTGGGCATGAGCGGCGCACGCCTGGTGCTGACGGCGCTGCACCAGCTGGAAAAAACCGGCGGCAGCAAAGGCCTGGCCACCATGTGTGTCGGGGTGGGCCAAGGCCTGGCCCTGGCTATCGAACGCGTCTGACCCGAACAAGAGGATTGCTCCATGAGTGACAAGCCCGGTTACCGGCGCCCGCACGCGGGAACCCAACCTGATTACCTGCACCCGGCGTACCAGTCGACGAACCTGCGTTCGCCGTCCCAACCGTTGGTGTTTTTGCCGCACTCCCTGTCGGAAATCACCGGCCCGACTATCGGCGCCGAGCACGTGAGCGAGAAGGACCGCGACCTGACCGCCCAGCATGACGGCGAGCCGCAAGGTGAACGCATCATCATTCATGGCCGTGTACTGGATGAAAACGGCCTGCCGGTGCCGGGCATTCTCGTGGAGATCTGGCAGGCCAACGCGGCCGGTCGCTATAACCATCAACGCGACCTGCACGACGCGCCGCTGGACCCGAACTTCACCGGCACTGGCCGCACGGTTACCGACGCAGACGGCTGGTATCAGTTCCAGACCATCAAGCCCGGCGCCTACCCGTGGGGCAACCACCACAACGCGTGGCGCCCGGCGCACATCCACTTCTCGCTGTTCGGCCCCAGTGTGCTCACGCGCCTGGTGACCCAGATGTATTTCCCTGGCGACCCGCTGCTCGAATACGACCCGATCTACAACTGCGTGCCGGACACCTCGGCCAAGGAGCGCCTGATCGCCCGTTTCGATCTGGAAAAAACCGTTCCCCACTACGCCCTCGGCTACCGCTGGGACATTGTCCTGCGCGGCCGTGATGCCACGCCGATGGAGAAATGAGATGAGCCTTTATGCGACGACCTCCCACACGGTCGGCCCCTACTACCACATCGGCCTGACCTGGCTGAACCGCGAAGACCTTACGGTTGCGCAGACCCTGGGCGAGCGCGTGGCCATCAGCGGCCAGGTGGTGGACGGCAACGGTGAGGTGGTCAACGACGCCATGCTGGAAGTCTGGCAGGCCAACGCGGCCGGCAAATACGACCACCCCGAAGACGAGCAGCACAAACCGCTCGACCCGCACTTCCAGGGCTTTGGCCGGGTGCCGGTAGATGGCGAAGGGCGGTTTCGTTTCACCACCATCAAGCCTGGCAGCGTGCCAGGCCTCAACGGCACCACCCAGGCGCCCCACCTGGTGGTGCTGGTGTTTGCCCGAGGGTTGGTAAAACACTTGCTCACGCGGATTTACTTCGACGGCGAGGCGCTGAACGGCGCTGACCCGCTGTTGGCGTGCGTACCCCAGGAGCGTCGCGACACCTTGATTGCCAAGGCGGATGCGGCAGGTGTGTATCAATGGAATGTAATTTTGCAGGGCACTGACAAGGAGACAGTGTTCTTCGATTACTGATTGACTGCTCGCTCCCCTGTAGAGCGGGGGAGCGATCATCCAAAAGTCTGCTTGCGGAACAGGTATGTTGCAAAGTATGTCTAGGCTATAACCGTTCCCACTGAGTAAAAAAACCATGACAACAACAACTACAAATCACTACACCGGAGAAGAACGCCGCAAACGGATTTTTGCGATTGTCGGTGCTTCCTCCGGCAACCTGGTCGAATGGTTCGACTTCTACGTCTATGCCTTTTGCGCCATTTACTTTGCCCCTGCGTTTTTCCCGTCGGACGACCCTACGGTGCAACTGCTCAACACCGCCGGTGTATTCGCCGCGGGCTTTTTGATGCGTCCTATCGGCGGCTGGCTGTTTGGCCGGGTGGCCGACAAGCACGGGCGCAAGAACTCGATGATGATCTCGGTACTGATGATGTGCGCAGGCTCGCTGGTCATCGCCTTTTTGCCGACGTACAAAGACATCGGCGCCTGGGCCCCGGCCCTGCTCCTGGTGGCCCGGTTGTTCCAGGGCCTCTCGGTGGGTGGCGAATACGGCACTACCGCCACCTACATGAGTGAGGTGGCACTCAAGGGCCAGCGCGGCTTCTTCGCCTCGTTCCAGTACGTGACCCTGATCGGCGGGCAACTGCTCGCGGTGTTGGTGGTGGTGATCCTGCAACAGCTGCTCAGCGAAGAAGAGCTGCGCGCCTGGGGCTGGCGCATCCCGTTCGTGATCGGCGCCATCGCGGCGGTGATCTCGCTGCTGCTGCGCCGTACCCTCAAAGAAACCACCAGCAAGGAAACCCGTGCCGACAAAGACGCGGGCAGCATGGCGGCGTTGTTTCGCAACCATAAAGCGGCGTTCATCACCGTGCTGGGCTACACCGCGGGCGGCTCGCTGATTTTCTACACCTTCACCACGTACATGCAGAAGTACCTGGTGAACACCGCTGGCATGCACGCCAAGACCGCCAGCTTCATCATGACCGGCGCGCTGTTTGTGTACATGTGCATGCAGCCGCTGTTCGGCATGATCTCCGACAAAATCGGCCGTCGTAACTCCATGCTCTGGTTCGGCGCGCTCGGCACCCTGTGTGTCGTACCGATCCTGCTGACCCTCAAAACCGTCACCAGCCCGTTCCTGGCGTTTGTGCTGATCTCGCTGGCCCTGGCCATTGTCAGCTTTTACACCTCCATCAGCGGCCTGGTGAAAGCCGAAATGTTCCCGCCCCACGTGCGCGCCCTCGGGGTCGGCCTGGCCTATGCAGTGGCCAACGCGATCTTTGGCGGTTCGGCGGAATACGTGGCTTTGGGTCTTAAGTCCATGGGCATGGAAAACACCTTTTACTGGTACGTCACCGCCATGATGGCGATCGCGTTCCTGTTCAGCTTGCGCTTGCCTAAACAGGCTGAGTACTTGCACCACGATCTATAAACGGTCGGCGGCTGCCGGCCTTTGGGATGAGTTATGAGCAACCAGTTGTTCGACGCTTACTTCACGGCAGGCAGCATGGCCGAGGTGTTCTGCGACCAGGGCCGCTTGCAGGGCATGCTGGATTTCGAGGCGGCGCTGGCCCGGGCCCAAGCCCGGGTGGGGTTGATCCCGCAGGCGGCGGTGGCGCCGATTGCCCAGGGGTGCCTGGCGTCGCTGTATGACGTCAATGCCTTGAGCGAGGCGATTGCCACGGCGGGCAATTCGGCGATTCCGCTGGTCAAGGCCCTGGGCAAATGGGTCGCCGCGCAAGAGGCGAGTGCCGAGCGTTACGTGCACTTGGGCGCCACCAGTCAGGACGTGATGGACACCGGCCTGGTGCTGCAACTGCGCAGCGCTACCGTGCTGATCGAACACGACCTGGCCCGCCTGGGCGATATTCTGGCGGCCCAGGCCCAGCGCTACATGGCCGTGCCGTTGGCCGGGCGCACCTGGTTGCAGCATGCGACGCCGGTCACGCTGGGTATGAAAATCGCGGGCTGGCTGGGCGCCGTCACCCGCAGTCGCCAACGCCTGGCCGAACTCAAGCCGCGCCTGTTGGTGCTGCAATTTGGCGGGGCCTCCGGCACCTTGGCCGCCCTGGGCGAACAGGCCATGCCGGTGGCCCAGGCGCTGGCGGCCGAGCTGCAACTGACGCTGCCGGAACAGCCCTGGCACACGCAACGGGACCGTCTGGTGGAGTTCGCGTCCGTGCTTGGCCTCATCGCCGGCAGCCTGGGCAAACTCGGCCGGGACATCAGCCTGTTGATGCAGACCGAAGCGGCGGAGGTGTTCGAGCCATCGGCGCCGGGCAAGGGCGGCTCCTCGACCATGCCGCACAAACGCAACCCGGTGGGGGCGGCCGTCTTGATCAGCACGGCCACCCGCGTGCCGGGCCTGGTGGGGACGATGTTCAGCGCCATGCCGCAAGAGCACGAGCGCAGCCTGGGCTTGTGGCATGCCGAATGGGAAACCCTGCCCGAGATTTGCCGCCTGGTGTCGGGTGCCTTGCACCAGGCGCTGCTGGTGAGCGAAGGGCTGGAAGTGGACCCCCAGCGCATGGCCCGCAACCTGGACCTGACCCAGGGCCTGGTGCTGGCCGAAGCCGTCAGCATCGTGCTGGCCCAGCGGCTGGGCCGCGACACCGCGCACCACTTGCTGGAGCAGTGTTGCAAACGTGCGGTGGCCGAGCAGCGTCACCTGCGGGCGGTATTGGCCGATGTGCCCCAAGTGACCGCCGAGCTGTCGGCGGCCGAACTGGACCACCTGCTGGACCCGGCGCATTACCTGGGCCAGGCCCACACTTGGGTCACCCGCGCGGTGGCCGATCATTTTGCGTTGACTGCCTGAGGAGGCTGCCGTGGCATTCGTACAACTCGCCGAGGGCGAACTGCATTACCGACTCGATGGCCCGCAGGAGGCGCCCGTATTGGTGCTGTCCAACTCGCTGGGCACCGACCTGCACATGTGGGACCCGCAGATCGCGGCCTTCACCCAGCACTTTCGCGTGCTGCGTTTTGACACCCGGGGCCATGGCCGCTCGCTGGTTACCCCGGGCCCCTACAGCATCGAGCAACTGGGCCGCGATGTGCTGGGGCTGCTCGATGCGCTGGGCATTCAACGCGCGCACTTTTGCGGGTTGTCCATGGGCGGCCTGATCGGCCAATGGCTGGGCATCCATGCGGGCGAGCGCCTGCATCGCCTGGTGGTGTGCAACACCGCGGCCAAGATCGGCACCCCCGAGGTCTGGAACCCGCGCATCGAGATGGTTCTGCGCGACGGCCCTGCGGCGATGGCGGCCTTGCGTGAGGCTTCGATTGCCCGCTGGTTCACCCCGGACTTTGCCGACGCGCACCCGGATCAAGCCAAGCGGATCACCGACATGCTCGCCGCCACAGACCCTCAGGGCTACGCGGCCAACTGCGAGGCAGTGCGCGACGCCGACCTGCGCGAGCAACTGGCCTCGATCAAGGTGCCGACCCTGGCCATTGCCGGCACGCAAGATGCGGTCACGCCGCCGTCGGGCAGCCATTTTATCCAACACCATGTGCCGGGCGCCGAATACGCCGAGTTCTATGCTGCGCACCTGTCCAACGTGCAAGCCGGGGCTGCGTTCAGCGACCGGGTCGTCAACTTTCTGCTGGGCCGCTGAGGAGTTTTACGTGGACGAGAAACAACGTTATGCCGAAGGCTTGCAGGTACGCCGCGAGGTATTGGGCGACGCGCATGTCGACCGCAGCCTGAATGCCCTGACCGAATTCAACAGCGAGTTCCAGGAAATGATCACCCGCCACGCCTGGGGTGACATCTGGACCCGCCCGGGCCTGCCACGCCACACCCGCAGCCTGATCACCATCGCCATGCTCATCGGCATGAACCGCAGCGAAGAACTCAAGCTGCACTTGCGCGCCGCGGCGAGCAACGGCGTGACCCGTGCCGAAATCAAAGAAGTGCTGATGCAAAGCGCGATCTACTGCGGCATTCCGGCGGCCAATGCCACCTTCCACCTGGCAGAGTCCGTGTGGGATGAACTGGGCGTCGAGTCCCGGGAAGCCTGAAGGCAGGCGACAGCGTGTGTGTCAGCCGCCGCACAACGCGGCTGATACGCACGTTTTGCGGTTACAGCAGGTTCAGCGGATAGCTGACGATCAAACGGTTTTCATCGAATTCGTTGTTGCCGAAGGTGCGCCGCAGGCTGGAATTGCGCCAGCGCAGGCTGAGGCTCTTGAAGGCGCCGCTCTGCACGGTGTAGCCCAGTTCACTTTCCCGTCCCCATTCCTTGCCGTCGGTGATCGCGCCGGTGTGCACGTTGCTGCCGCTGATGTAGCGGTTCATTAACGTAAGCCCCGGCAGGCCCAGCACGACGAAGTTGTAGTCGTGGCGCAACTGCCAGGATTGCTCCCGGGCATTCTCGTAGCTGGCGTTGTAGCTGTCGTTGGCCAGGGTGCCGCCACTGGCGCCGTTGACCCGCATCCAGGCGCTGTCGCCGGTGAGTTTTTGCAGGCCCACGTACAACGTGTGGCCACCGTAACGGGCCGAAAACAGCCCGGACCAGGTCTTGTTGCTGAGTTGCCCCGCACGGGCGCTGCCGTCGTCCTTGCCGTAGAAGAACCCGAGGTTGGCGCCCAGGGTCCAGTCGCCCAGCGGCTGGCTGTGGGTGAGGTTCAGGTACTGCTGGCGGTAGATGTCCTTGAGCTGGGCGTTCCACACGCCGACCTGGGTGTGCTTGTCGTTGAAGCTGTATTCACCGCCCTGGAAGTTGAAGCGGTCGGAGGTGAAGGCCGGTTTCCCGAACATCGACAGGTCAGTCATGCTGCTGTCGTCCCGAGGGCTGTTGGCGCGGAACTGGCCAGCGTAGAGCGTCAAGCCGTCGATCTCTTTAGAGGTGAGCTGGCCGCCGCGCAATGTCTGCGGCAGGGAGCGGCCGTCGTCCGAGCGCAGGATGGGCAGCGTTGGCATCCATTCGCCCACTTTCAGTTCGGTCCGCGAAATACGGGCCTTGAACGCCACCCCCAGGCGGCCGAAGCTGTCGGCGGGCCGCCCGTCATGGTCCAGCGGCAGCAACTGCGTACCGCCGGTGCCGCGTCCGCCGTCGAGCTTGAGCGAATACTTGCCCAGCACATCGATGCCCAACCCGACGGTGCCCTGGGTGAAACCGGACTTGGCGTCAAGAATGAAACTCTGGGTCCATTCCTGCGCGCCGCCCTGAGCCTTGGTGAGGTTAGTGAAATTGCGGTTCAGGAAAAAATTGCGCAGGTTGAGGTTGGCGCTGGCGTCTCCCAGAAACCCATGTTCTTCGGCCATGGCGGGCAGGGCCAGGCTGGCGACGGCGGTGGCCAACAATAGTTGGCGGGCGTGGGGCGTGCTCATTGTGTCGGTCTCTCTAATTGTTAGGGATGCAGCAGGACGCTGCCGCCACCTTGGGTGGCGGGCATAAAACGGGTAGGGCGAATCAAACGGCCGGGGTCAGCCGCAGGGGAGGGGGCGTGCAGTCATGGTGATGGACCTGTTGTTATTGGTTTTTGCAGGTGCGGGCCATGGTGCGGGGGAGCGGCGCGTGGTTTCAATCGGGCGGGGAGGGTTTCGGGCGGTGATCGAACGCAAGTTGGACGGGCCCGGCCCTGCGCCGGGGTTGGCGAGGGAGGGCCCGGGTGGCGCGGGCAAACGTTTGGTTGAGGGCCGGGTTTGCCCGCGTCCAACACAGCCTGTCGCGGCGTCTTAGCCCCAGTGACCGCCGTCGAGCTGCTCCAGTAGCCGGCTGATTTCACTGCGCGCCTCACGGATGCGGCGCTCGTCCTGAGTGTCGAGCACCTGCTGGAACTGGGCGGCCCAATGGCCCAGTTGTTCACGTACCTCGCCGAGGTTTTCCTGGTAAAGGCGTTCCAGCCGGGCGACCAGTACCGTGTTGTTCTGTTGGTCGCGAGGGTGCACCTTGAGTTGCGCGAGGGCTTGCAGGCGCTCCTGGATTTCGGTGGGGCTGAGTACGCCGGGGTTGTTTTCGATCACCAGTGAGTGCTGTTCGCCGGTCAGCGGGATACTCACCTGGGCTTCGAGCAGGCCGTTGTTGTCGTAGGTGAAGCGCACGTCCAGCGAGACTTCACCGGCCTTGCGCTTGGGCACGGGAATGTCCAGTTGGCCCAGCTGGATGTTGTCTTTCACCAGGCGACTTTCACCCTGGAAGATTTTCAACAGCACATGGTGCTGGTCGTCGTGCAGCGTGAACACGTTTTTCACCCGGCTCACCGGCACGCTGCTGTTGCGTTCGATCAGCGGCAGGTAGTGCCCGCCCTCGATGTGCTGGCCGTAGTGGTGCGCGGTTTCGATGCCCAGGGTGTAAGGGCAGACGTCCGTCAGCACTATTTCTTCCAGCGCCGCCGAGCGCGCCTTGAGGGCGGCCTGGATGGCGGCACCGTGGGCCACCACCTGGTCCGGGTCGAGGCTGATGGACGGAAACCGCCCGAACAAACCGGCGGCCAGTTTGCGCACCAGCGGCATGCGGGTGGTGCCGCCCACCAACAGGATTTCGTCCAGGTCGCTCACGCGGATGCGCGCATCCCGCAGCGCCCGCTCGATGGGTGTGCGCAGACGCTCCAGCAGCGGCGCGTAGAGCCTGGCCAAGTTGGGCTGGGTGACGGTCTGCGACCATTGTTGGCCATCCACGCGCAAGGTGAACTCGGCCGCCTCGTCCTGGCCCAGGGCTTTGCGCACCCGCTCGGCCTCGCGGCGCAGGGGTTGCAGCACGCTGGCGGTGGCCGGGAACCCGGCGTGGTTGCGCTGAGTCTCGACGAAATGCTCCAGCAGGACTTTGTCGAAGTCTTCACCGCCCAGGAAGTTGTCGCCAGCGCTGGCGCGTACTTCCATGACACCGTCGAACAGTTCGATGATCGACACGTCAAAGGTCCCGCCGCCCAGGTCGAAGACCAAAAACGAGGTTTCCTTGTCGCGCTGGTGCAGCCCGTAGGCCAGGGCGGCGGCGGTGGGTTCGTTGATCAGCTTGTCGACCTTCAGGCCGGCCAGTTCGCCAGCGATGCGGGTGGCCTTGCGTTGCCCGTCGCTGAAATAGGCCGGCACGCTGATCACGGCTTCCGTCACGGTGTGGCCGTAGGTGCGCTCGATGTCTTCTTTGAGGCTCTTGAGCACCAGCGCCGAGAGTTCTTCGGGGCGAAACGAGCGGTCGCCCAGGCGCACTTCAGTGGCACTGCCCATGAAGCGTTTGAACAGCGAGGTGGTCAGCGTCGGGTGGGTGTGCAACCGCTCACGGGCGGCCTGGCCTACCAGGATGCGGCCCTGGTCATCCAGCCCGACCACGCTTGGGGTCAGGAACTGACCGAGGGCGTTGGGCACCAGCTCGGTGGTGTCGCCGCGCCAAACGGCGGCCAGACTGTGGGTGGTCCCCAGGTCGATTCCTACGATCATTGCGACAAGCTCCCTCTACGTTTTGTAAGAATCTGTGACGTATTTTACCGTGACTTCTGCGACGAAACGCAAGGCGGGCGGGGGCGGGGCAGGCGAAAAAAAACCGCTTCCGGTCAAGGAAGCGGTTTTTGTGTGACGCGTTGAAATCAGAACAATTTCAGCGCCGGTGCGTCTTCTTTCAACGGCTGGTGCTGCGCGGTCTGCTCGCTCCAGCCGCCCCCCAGCGCCTTGTACAGGTTGACTTCGCTGGTGAGCTGCGCCAGGCGGTCGGTGATCAGCGATTGCTGGGCACTGAACAGTTGGCGCTGAGCGTCGAGGAAGGTCAGGTTGCTGTCGACACCGATGCGGTAGCGACGCTCGGCCAGGCGGTAGTAATCCTGGTTGGCCGCGACGAAGTCACGCTGGGCCTGCAACTGTTGGTTGTAGGTCTGGCGTGCTGCGAGGCCGTCGGACACTTCCTGGAAGCCGGTCTGAATGGCCTTCTCGTAGTTCGCGACGTTGATCTCTTTCTGGATCTTCGAGTAGTCCAGGCTCGCGCGCAGGCTACCGGCGTTGAAGATCGGGATGTTGATCTGCGGTACGAACGACCAACTGCCCGAACCGCCCTTGAACAGGCCGCCCAGCGTCGGGCTGGCGGTGCCGGCATTGGCCGTCAGGCTGATGCTGGGGAAGAACGCTGCCCGTGCGGCGCCGATGTTGGCGTTGGCGGCCTTGAGGTTGTACTCGGCTTGCAGGATGTCGGGGCGCCGTTGCAGCAAGTCGGACGGCAAGCCCGCCGGAACTTCGCTGAGCAGGTCGTCGGACAGCGGCTTGCTGACAAGGTTAGCTGGCAGGCTGGTGCCCAGCAGCAGGGTCAGGCTGTTTTCATCCTGGGCGACCTGGCGGGTGTAACGCGCCAGTTGCACGCGGGCGTTTTCCACCGAGGTGCGCGACTGGCTCAGGTCCAGTGCCGAGGCCACGCCCACTTCGTTGCTGCGCGAGGTGAGGCGGTAGCTTTCTTCAAACGCGCCCAGGGTGTCCTGGGTGAGCTTGAGCAGTTCCTTGTCGGCCTGCCAGGTCAGGTAGGCATTGGCCACGCTGGCCACCAGGCTGATCTGGGTGCTGCGGCGCGCTTCTTCGGTGGCGAAGTACTTTTGCAGGGCTTCTTCACTGAGGCTGCGCACGCGGCCGAACAGGTCCAGCTCATACGCGCTGATCCCGAGGGTGGCCGAATATTGGCTGCTGATGTTGGCCTTGCCGGTCTGCGACAGGCGAGCCGGGGTGCGCTGGCGGCTGCCGTCGCCATTGGCCGACACGGCCGGGAACAGGTCGGCGCGCTGGATCTGGTACTGCGCGGCGTAGGCGTCGATGTTCAGGGCCGCCACACGTAGGTCGCGGTTGTTCACTAGGGCGGTCTGGATCAGCTGTTGCAGCGCAGGGTCATGGAAAAACTGCTTCCAGCCTTGCTCCACGCCAGCCTGGCTCGGCGCCTGGGCCGACGAATACGCCGGCCCCTGCGGGAACTGTGCAGCCACCGGCGCTTCGGGGCGCTGATAGTCAGGTATCAGCGAGCAGCCACTGAGCACGAATGCCGTAACGGCCAGGGAAAGTAACGACTTGCTCATCAGCCAGCCTCGTTGTGTGGAGTGGCGGTGACGTCCGACTTGTCCGCATTTTTCCTGCGGCCCAGGGACGATACCGTGACAAAAAACAGCGGCACCCAGAAGATTGCCAGGATGGTGGCGGTGATCATACCGCCAATCACCACTGTACCAATGGCGTGCTGGCTACCTGAACCTGCGCCGGTGGAAATCGCCAGTGGCACCACGCCCAGGATGAACGCCAGGGACGTCATGATGATCGGGCGCAGACGCATACGGCAGGCTTCGATGGCCGCGTCTTTGAGGCTCTTGCCCTGTTCGTGCAGGTCCTTGGCGAACTCGACGATCAGAATGGCGTTTTTCGCCGCCAGACCGATGGTGGTCAACAGGCCCACCAGGAAGTACACGTCGTTGGACAGCCCGCGCAAGCTGGTGGCCAGCAACGCACCGATGATCCCCAAAGGCACCACCAGCACGACCGCGATCGGAATCGACCAGCTTTCGTACAGCGCCGCCAGGCACAGGAACACCATCAGTACGGAGAGGGCGAACAACGCCGGGGCCTGGGAGCCTGCGAGGCGTTCCTCGTAAGACAAACCGGTCCAGGAAATGCCCACGCCTTTAGGCAGTTTGGCCGCGATGGCCTCGACTTCCGCCATGGCCTGGCCAGTACTGTAGCCCGGCGCTGGCGCCCCGAGGATTTCCATCGCTTCCACGCCGTTGTAGCGCGCAAGCTTGGGCGAACCGTACACCCACTCACCCTTGGCGAAGGCCGAGAACGGCACCATGGTCCCGGCGCTGTTGCGCACGTACCACTTCTTCAGGTCTTCGGGGCTCATGCGCGCGGTGGCTTTGCCTTGCAGGAACACCTTTTTCACCCGACCGCGGTCGATGAAGTCGTTGACATAGCTACTGCCCAACGCAATCGACAGGGTGTCGTTGATGTTGCTCAGGGTCACGCCCAGGGCGCTGGCCTTCTCGTCGTCGATTTCCAGCTGGTATTGCGGCTCATCGTTCAGGCCGTTAGGACGCACCTGGGTGAGGATCTTGCTTTGCGCCGCCATGCCCAGGAACTGGTTACGTGCTTCCATCAGTTTTTCGTGACCGATACCGGCACGGTCTTGCAGGAACACGTCGAAACCGGTGGCGTTACCCAGCTCCAGTACCGCCGGTGGTGCAAAGGCGAACACCATCGCATCGCGGAAGCTGAAGAAGTGCATCTGCGCACGCTGTGCCAGCTTGAACACGGTGTTGTCAGCGTTCCGCTCGTCCCATGGCTTGAGCATGATGAACGCCATGCCCGAGCTCTGGCCACGGCCGGCAAAGTTGAAGCCGGTCACGGTAAATACCGAGTTCACCGCATCGCCTTCACCGCCATCCTTGGTGGGGCGCAACAGGAATTCACGCATTTCGTCGACGACCACCTGGGTGCGCTCGGCGCTCGAACCGGCCGGTGTCTGCACCTGGGCGAACAGCACGCCCTGGTCTTCTTCGGGCAGGAAGGAGGACGGGATGCGCAGGAACATCCAGATCATGCCCGCCACGATGATCACGTAGATCAGCAGGTACGGCGCCTTGCGACGCAGGATGTTGCCCACGCCACGCTCGTAGCTGCGCACGCTGGCATCGAAGCTGCGGTTGAACCAGCCAAAGAAGCCTTTTTTGGGCGTGCCGTGCTCGCCGTGCGGGATGGCCTTGAGCATGGTGGCGCACAGCGCCGGGGTGAAAATAAGCGCGACCAGTACGGACAGCGCCATGGCCGACACGATGGTGATCGAGAACTGCTTGTAGATCACGCCGGTGGAGCCGCCGAAGAACGCCATTGGCAGCAATACCGCCGACAGCACCAGGGCGATACCCACCAGGGCCCCCTGGATCTGCCCCATCGACTTGATAGTGGCGTCCTTGGGTGACAGGCCTTCTTCGCTCATCACCCGCTCGACGTTTTCCACCACCACGATGGCGTCGTCCACCAGCAAGCCGATTGCCAGCACCATGGCGAACATGGTCAGGGTGTTGATGCTGAAACCAAACGCGGCGAGGATCCCGAACGTCCCCAGCAATACCACCGGCACGGTCATGGTGGTGATCACCGTGGCGCGGAAGTTCTGCAGGAACAGGAACATCACCAGGAACACCAGCACGATCGCTTCGACCAGGGTTTCAACCACGCCCTTGATCGACTCGGTCACCACCGGGGTGGTGTCGTACGGGAACACCACTTTCATCCCGGCGGGGAAGAAGGGCTCCAGGTCGCTGATGGTCTTGCGCAGGGCCTTGGCAGTGTCCAGGGCGTTCGCGCCGTTGGCCAGTTTGACCGCCAGGCCGGACGCCGGGCTGCCGTTGAACTGGGCGCTGATGGCGTAGTTTTCACCGCCCAGGCCCACGTCGGCGACGTCGCCGATGCGTACCTGCGAGCCGTCGGCGTTGACCTTGAGCAAGATCGCCTTGAACTGCTCGGCGGTTTGCAGGCGGGTCTTGCCGATGATCGTGGCGTTCAACTGGGTGCCAGGCGCTGCGGGCAAGCCGCCCAGTTGCCCGGAGGACACCTGTACGTTCTGCGCGGCAATGGCGTTTTTCACGTCCACGGGGGTCAGGCTGAAGTTGTTCAGCTTGGCCGGGTCCAGCCAGATACGCATGGCGTACTGGGCACCGAACACCTGGAAGTCACCCACACCTGCGGTGCGCGAGATCGGGTCCTGCATGTTGGACACGATGTAGTTGGACAGGTCGTCCTTGGTCATGCTGCCGTCGGTGGACACCACGCCAATCACCATCAGGAAGTTCTTCACCGCCTTGGTCACGCGGATCCCCTGTTGCTGCACTTCTTGTGGCAGCAACGGGGTGGCCAGGTTCAGCTTGTTCTGGACCTGGACCTGAGCGGTGTCCGAGTTGGTGCCTTGCTCGAAGGTGGCGGTGATGGTCATGCTGCCATCGGAGTTACTTTCCGAGGACACGTACCGCAGGTTGTCGATACCGTTGAGCTGCTGCTCGATGACCTGCACCACGGTGTCCTGCACGGTTTGCGCAGAAGCGCCCGGGTAGGTCACGGAGATGGCGATGGAAGGCGGCGCGATGCTGGGGTACTGGTTGATCGGCAGTTTGAGGATCGACAGCGCACCGACCAGCATGATCACCAGGGCAATCACCCAGGCGAAAATCGGACGGTTGATGAAAAAGTTAGACATGGTTTATTCCCCTTTGCCGCCAGCAGCTTTGTCAGTTGCCGGGGCGGGGGCTGCATTGGCGGCCTTCACGTTGGTGGCCGGGGTGGCCTTGACTTCAACGCCCGGACGCACAAATTGCAGGCCTTCGGTGATCAGGCGGTCGCCGGCTTTCAGGCCGTCTTCCACCAGCCACTGGCTGCCCACGGTACGGCTGGCCTTGAGCTGACGCAGTTGCACTTTGTTGTCGTCACCCACCACCAGCGCGGTCGGCGTGCCTTTAAGGTCACGGGTCACGCCTTGTTGCGGGGCCAGGATGGCCGCCGCGTTCACGCCGGTCTGCAACTGGGCGTGCACGAACATGCCCGGCAGCAAGGTGTGATCAGGGTTGGGGAACACGGCGCGCAGGGTCACGGAGCCGGTGGTTTCGTCGACCGACACTTCGGAGAACTCCAGCTTGCCGTCCTGGCCGTATTGGCTGCCGTCTTCCAGGGTCAGCTTGACCTTGGCCGCGTTATCGCCGGCTTTTTGCAGGCGGCCGCTTTCCAGTTCACGGCGCAGTTCCAAAAGCTCGACCGACGACTGGGTCACGTCGACGTAGATCGGGTCCAGTTGCTGGATAGTGGCCATGGCGTTGGCCTGGCCACTGCTGACCAGCGCGCCTTCGGTGACCGAAGAGCGACCGATGCGGCCGGAGATCGGCGCGAACACCTTGGTGTAGCGCACGTTGATCTGCGCGCTTTGCAGGTTGGCTTCCGAGGTCAGGCGGTTGGCGACGGCGGTGTCGTATTCCTGGCGGCTCACGGCCTGCTCGTTGACCAATTGCTTGTAGCGATCGGAAATCGACTTGGTCGACTGCAGGCTTGCTTCAGCGCTTTTCAGGGTGGCCTCGTACACCGACGGGTCGATCTGATAAAGCTGCTGGCCTTCTTTCACATCGCCGCCTTCTTTGAACAGGCGCTTGAGAATGATGCCGTTGACCTGCGGGCGAACTTCGGCGATGCGATAGGCGGTGGTGCGGCCAGGCAACTCCGAGGTCAGGGTGAAGGCTTGAGCTTGAAGGGTGACGACGCCGACCTGAGGGGTTTGAGCGGGCGGTGCCGCTTCTTCCTTTTTACATCCGCTGAGCAGCGATGCCAGGGCGACGGCAGTAACCAGGGCGGTAACAGCTGGCTTGAGTTGCATGGAGATCCTCGGGTCAGGCGCGCCGGGTGCGCACAAGAAGGGTGGAAAGGTAAAAAACAGGCTCTGAGTAGATAAGTAGCTTGCTACGCAATATACTTACGTTCACGGTTGTTTGTAAACTCTTGACAGGCGCCGCGCATTGTTGACAAAGCACCGCGCAAAGCCTCGATTCTAGTACGTTCGGCGCCCATGACGGTGTCGTCCCACAATTGTTCAGAAGGTCGTTACCGACGGCCTCAAGTACCCCGATTGAGGTTTTACTGCCATGGTTCGTCGTACCAAAGAGGAAGCTCAGGAAACGCGCAAGCAAATACTTGAAGCCGCCGAGCGAGCCTTTTACGAACGCGGCGTTGCGCGCACGACGCTGGCGGACATCGCCGCGCTGGCCGGTGTGACACGCGGTGCCATCTACTGGCATTTCAGCAATAAGGCCGACCTGCTGCAGGCCATGCTGGACACCTTGCACGAGCCGCTGGACGACCTGGCCAGGGCCAGTGAAAGCGAGCACGAAGTTGATCCGCTGGGCTGCATGCGCAAATTGCTGATTCGTCTGTTCCATCAAGTGGCCCTGGATCCGAAAACCCGACGCATCAATGAGATTTTGTTTCATAAGTGCGAATTCACCGATGAAATGTGTGATCTTCGCCGTCAGCGCCAGACTGCCAGCCTTGAGTGCAACCTGCGCATCGGGCTGACCCTGCGTAACGCGGTCCATCGCGGCCAGCTCCCGGAAAACCTCGACACCGTACGTGCAGCCGTGTGCATGCACGCTTATATCAACGGGTTGGTGGGCCAGTGGCTGCTGGTCCCCGACAACTTTCAATTGCACCAGGACGCAGAGCGTTGGGTCGATGTCGGGTTGGACATGCTGCGCTTGAGCCCTGGCTTGCGCAATTGAGACAAAATGCGCAATTGCGTCAACGTGTGTCAACAGTAAAGACCACGAAGCGTCAATCGTCCTTTTCCCAAAATTTTGTGGGAAGACGTTATATACGGGCTGGCGCTCGGTTGATAGATAGTTTGCTAAGTATTTTGTAGCGATATTGTTGCAAAGTGGTGAAGGAATGTTACCTGGCCTTCCAGCCCCAGCCCCGGTGCTTACGAATCGGGGCTTTTTTTGTGGGGCAGGGCCCGTGAGCGCTGCGGGTTCTCTTAACCTGGCTTGAAGGAAAATTCTGATTCGTAAGGGCGACAGTGCCTGGGGGCCGTTTGGCGTTGAGGTTGCAAAACCCTTCGCGCACCCTCCGGGCTGATGACCTATCGCCCATCGGACGGAACGCCCCTGTTGCATGCAATGAAACGTCGCGGTTTCGTTTTTGCATTGGCTCTCCTCGCCGTCTGTGAACAAAAAGGTGGCGACTATCGAGTTGGCGCTTCAATCGCCTATTCAGGAAATTGTAGGTGGCCGTGACGCTCAGTTTTCCCGGGAACGCATGAGCCAATTGGATTTGTGTTGGTATAAAATAAATAATTCTGCGAACAGTAAAAAGCTTCCCCGTGTGACGATTAAAGGTGCACTCGGGACTCTTGAGCTAAACTAGGTGATAAATGTCACGCTTCCTATTGATGAGCGAGTGGGCCAACGTGTCGAAAATATTGATATCACGCTGAGGGGGCTTCCCGACAATAGTTCGTAACTCCCAGAAAACCCCAGCATTAACCGGCACCTATCTGATAACAATGGCGTTCAAAACAGAGCGGGAGCGCTGGGTGTCGGAGTTCAGTAAGGATGAAGACAGGGCCCGCTGGAAAGAATTACTGCCAGCGCGGTTGAAGGACTATCGAGAAAAACGCCATTTAATCGAAGAACAGGCCCGTGCCCGGGGCATCGACATCGACGAAGCGTATCAAGACCCGCCGATACACGCACTTACCCCCGTTGTTCATCCATAAAAAATGCCCATGTCCTGCGACACGGGCATTGCTTCCAGCAGGTCACCCCGCTGGCCACGTTTACTTCGACAAACTCAGACCGCCAGTGTCGGGTAGTCGATGTAACCCACCGGGCCTTTGCCGTAGAACGTTTCTGGATGTGGATCGTTCAGCGGTGCGTCGGCTTTCAAGCGCGCAGGCAGGTCGGGGTTGGCGATGAACGGCACGCCGAACGCTACTGCATCGGCCTTGCCGGAGGCCAGCCACGCATTGGCGCTGTCTTTGGTGAAGCGCTCGTTGATGATGTACGGGCCGCCGAAGGCTTCTTTCAATTGTGGGCCGAGGCTGTCGCCTGCTTCCTTTTCACGGGAGCAGATGAACGCGATGCCACGTTTACCCAGTTCGCGGGCGACGTAGGTAAAGGTTTCGGCCAGGTTGGCGTCGCCCATGTCGTGGGAATCGGCGCGGGGTGCCAAGTGCACGCCCACACGGCCAGCGCCCCAGACTTCGATGGCAGCGTCGGTCACTTCCAGCAACAGGCGGGCACGGTTTTCCAGGGAGCCGCCGTAGTGGTCGGTGCGCTGGTTGGTGCTGCTTTGCAGGAACTGGTCGAGCAGGTAGCCGTTGGCGCCGTGGATTTCCACGCCGTCGAAGCCGGCGGCCTTGGCGTTTTCGGCGCCGGTGCGGTAGGCGTCGACGATGTCGGCGATTTCAGCGGTTTCCAGCGCGCGCGGGGTCGGGTAGTCGGCGAGCGGGCGTACCAGGCTGACGTGGCCTTTAGGCTGCAGGGCACTTGGCGCCACCGGCGCTTCGCCGTTCAGGTAGGACGGGTGGGACACACGGCCCACGTGCCACAGTTGCAGGACAATCTTGCCGCCAGCGCCGTGCACGGCCTTGGTCACGTTGGCCCAGCCGCGCACCTGGTCGTTGGACCAGATGCCCGGGGTGTCCGGGTAGCCCACGCCCATGGCGGTCACGGAGGTCGCTTCACTGATGATCAGCCCGGCGGAGGCGCGCTGTACGTAGTACTCGGCCATCAATGCGTTGGGAACACGGCCCTCGTCAGCACGGCAGCGGGTCAGCGGCGCCATGATGATGCGGTTCGACAGTTCCAGGTCGCCCAGTTTGATCGGATCGAAAATAGTGGTCATGAAAATACCTTCGCTAATGGAGTGATCAGTTGGTCGCAGGGGCCAGGTCGGCGTCGCCGCCCTGACGGAAAGTAATCAAGGTCACCAGCAGTGCGAGCACCGCCAGCGCAGCGGCTGCCAGCGGTACGCTGGTGAGGCCAAAACCACCGGCAATCACGGTGCCGCCCACCCAGGCACCCAGCGCGTTGCCGACGTTGAAGGCACCGATGTTCAAGGTGGACACCAGGTTGGGCGCCGCCTTGCCAAAGGTGACGACGTTGATTTGCAGTGCAGGCACCGCGGCAAAGGCGGCGGTGGCCCACAGGAACAGGGTGATTTCAGTCGGGATGACGGCAGCGCTGGTCCAGGTCAGCGCGGTGGACACCACCGCCATGCTGATGAACACCCCGATCAGGGTGGCCGACACACGCTTGTCCGCCAGCTTGCCGCCGATGACGTTGCCCACGGTCAGGCCCAGGCCGATCAGCAGCAGGGTCCAGGTCACGCCCTTGGGCGACACGCCGGTGACATCGCCCAGCAGCGGCGCGACGTACGTAAAGAGGGTGAACATCGAAGCGGAGAACAACGCGGTCATGGTCAGCGACAACCAGATGCCGGCGCCCTTGAGCGCGGCCAGTTCGGCGCGCATGTCGAGTTTTTCTTCGTCACGCTTGGCCGGCAGGAAGCGGATCAGGCCGATGAACGCAACCACACCAATCACCGTCACCGCCCAGAACGTGGACCGCCAGCCCGCTTCCTGGCCCAGCGCGGTGCCCAGGGGAACGCCCAGCACATTGGCCAAGGTCAGGCCGGTGAACATCAGGGCCACGGCCGACGCGCGTTTGTTGGGGGCCACCAGGTTGGCGGCCACCACCGAGCCAATCCCGAAGAAGGCGCCGTGACACAACGCGGTCACCACCCGTGCCAGCATCAGCACGTTGTAGTCGCTGGCCAGTGCACACAGCAGGTTGCCAATGATGAAAATGCCCATCAACGCCACCAGGGCGGCCTTGCGTGGCAGCTTGGCGGTGGCCAGTGCCATGAAGGGCGCGCCGATGGCGACGCCCAGCGCATAGCCGGTCACCAGCCAGCCCGCGCCGGGAATCGAAACGCCGAGGTCGGCCGCCACGTCGGGCAGCAGGCCCATGATGACGAACTCGGTGGTGCCGATGGCGAAGGCGCTTAAGGCCAGTATGAGTAGCGAGAGAGGCATTGTCGGATCCTTGGTTACTGCGTTGCGTTGAGTTCTTGGGTGAACGCGGTGATGAACGCCTGGATGGTGTCTTCATTGCGTTTGAAAAAGTGCCATTGGCCGGCTTTTTGGCTGACGATCAGCCCGGCGCGTTGCAGCGTGGCCAAGTGGGCCGAGACGGTGGACTGCGACAAGCCGCAGCGCTGGTCGATCTGCCCGGCACAAATGCCGTATTCGTGGTTATGCAGTTGTTCGGGGAATTGCACTTGCGGGTGCTTGAGCCAGCTGAGGATGTCTCGCCGTACTGGGTGTGCCAGGGCTTTTATTATTTCGTCGAGGTCGATGGACATGGCAGGGTGCTCGGTGTCGATAAAACGTTATATCGCGATGAGGCGAACTTTAAATCGGTATATCCCGATATACAAATATGATTTTGATCTTGCGCGAGAACAAATCGGTATATCGGGTTATAACGATGCGTTGAGCGCAGTGCTAGACTGCGCGGCATGAATTATCTCGCACATCTGCACCTGGGCGGCGAACTTCCTGCGCAACTGCTGGGCAGCCTCTATGGCGATTTCGTCAAAGGCCCCCTGCAAGGCCGGTTCAGCCCGCAAATCGAGGCGGCCATCCAGCTGCATCGCGCCATCGACCGTTTTACCGACAGCCACCCGTTGATCGGGGCGGCGCTGTCGCGTTTCACCCTGACCCGGCGGCGGTATGCGGGGATTGTGCTGGACGTGTTTTTCGACCACTGCCTGGCGCGTGATTGGGCCTTGTATGCCGATCAACCGCTGGCGTCCTTCACTTCGCGGGTGTACCGGGTACTCGCCCAGGAGCCCGCATTGCCGGGCAGGCTGGCGCAAATCGCACCGTATATGGCGGCAGATGACTGGCTGGGCTCGTACCGCGAGTTTGCGGTGATGGAGCAGGTGCTGCGCGGCATCGCCCGGCGGTTGAGCCAACCAGAGGCGCTGGACCAGGCGATGCAAGAATTGCGGGTGTTGTACGAACCGTTAAGCGATGACTTCCGGCTGTTCTACCCGCAACTCCAGACCTTCTCCAATAGCCAATTGGCACGCCCTTACTAACGAGGGGAGCAAGCGCTCACCGTTCAGGCGGCATAGGCTGGGCGTGCGGGCGCTGGCGCGGTGTCGGGCACCGGCCCGAACAACGCCTTTTGCACCGCCTGCTGCGCCTGGTACGCCAGCGCCGCGCGTTCCTGCCCGGCACAGGCGATGGGCTTGAGCAGATGAATCTCGACATCGCCCTGGTCATTGGCAAACAAGCGCATCAGGTGCGAGAGCAAATCATCATCGCCAATGAACGGCGCCAGCGCATCGATGTGCCCGTCTCGCAGGTAACGGATCGCCACCGGCTGCAACGCCACCTGGGCGTCAATCGCACTGGCCAGCAAGCGCCCGTGGAACGTGCGCAGGGCACGCCCGTCGGTGGTGGTGCCTTCCGGAAACATCAGCAGCGGGTGCTGTTGTTCCAGGTGACGGGTCATTTGTTTGCGGATCAATTGGCTGTCGCCCGACCCGCGACGGATAAACAAACTGCCGGCCTTTGCCGCCAGCCAACCGGCCACCGGCCAGGTGCGCACCTCGGCCTTGGACAGAAACGACATCGGCGTGACCATGCCCAGCAGCGGGATGTCGGTCCACGACACATGGTTGCTCACCCACAGCATGGGCTGTTGCGGCACGTCCCCGTGCACGGTCACGCGAAAGGGCAGGGCGTTGGTCAGTCGCGCCATGAAAAACCGCGACCAGCGCTGGCGGCGCACCATCGAATTGGCGATGCCCAAACGCTCAAACGCACCAAACACGCTGGCCATGCTCAGGCCCAGCCCCACCACCAACAGCACCCGGGCGATGCGCCCGTAGACCCGCAGGCGCTGCATCACATGGCCGCCTTGAAGTGGCGGGCATAACGCGGGCACAGCTCGTCGCGCTTGAGCAGGATGAACACGTCGGCCACCTGGAAATCCTCGTCCCAGCACGGCTCGCCGCAGATCTTCGCGCCCAGGCGCATGTAGGCCTTGAGCAGCGGCGGCATTTCGGCGATGACGTTGGACGGCAAGTCCAGGGTCGGCAGCGGTTTTTTCGGCACCGCACGCAGGTGTTCATTGCACAGGTAGCGTTCGCGCAGGCGCTGCATGATCGCGTGGGCCTGGATGCCGCCGTCGTGCATCGGGATGCTCGCGCAGCCCATCAGGTAGCTATAGCCGCCCTGGTTGAGCACTTCGGCCAACTCGCCCCACAACACCGCAATGGTGCCGCCGTTGCGGTAGGCCGGGTCGACGCAGGTGCGGCCGATTTCCAGGATTGGCCCCTGCAAGTGCAACAGGCCGTGGAGGCTGAATTCTTCTTCGCTGTAGAACCGGCCCAAGGTGCTGGCGGCCTGGTGGTCCAGCAGGCGGGTGGTGGCCACCAGTCGACCGCTGTTCAAGTCCCGCACGCCGATGTGGCTGCAGTGAACATCATAGTCATCCATGTCCAGGCCGTGTTCAGCGCCCTTGAGCTTGGCGTTGAATTCGCCGCTGAACACGTTGAAACGCAGGGCCTGGGCTTCCTGCAAAGCCTGGGCGCCGACCAGGCGTTCGGCTTGCAGGCGGCGTTCATTGCCGGTGTCGCTGATGCGGGCGATCTGAGTCATGGCGAGTCTCCGAGTGCCGGCCAGGGTTGCGGCCGGTCGACTTGTTTGTCTCAGTCAGGCTAGGTACGCCCGGTGTCATCTCCATGAAGTTACAGTGACGCTTAGATGACAGGGCACGGCCCGCGTGGCGTGGCGCGAGCTGTCACAAAACTGCCATGGGACTGAGATAAATTCCCGGGCCCGAATACCGCGCTTTGAGTTGTCGTCCATGGTCAGAGGCCTGTTGTGCGCCGCCTTGTTGTTCACCGTTACCGCCCATGCTGAAACCTGGCCCGTACCGGACTGGTCCCAAGGCCCGGCACTGACCGGCGCGGCCGTCCAGGCCCTGGATGACTACGCCTTCGCCCCCCGCGACGACGCCACCCGCCAGGGCGTGCGCACCGACGCCCTGCTGGTGATCCGCGACGGCCAGATCATTTATGAGCGCTACGCTGCCCCCACCACCGCGAGCACGCCGCACCTGACCTGGTCGGTCAGCAAAAGCCTGATGGCCACCGTGCTGGGCGTGGCGTTCGGCGAAAACCGCTTCAAGCTCACCGACCCCGCTGCGCGGTTCTTGCCGTCGATGAAACAACACCCCAATGTGACCATGGCCGACCTGCTGCACTGGGCCTCGGGCCTGGACTGGCAGGAAGACTACGAATACGCCCCGCTCAACTCCTCGGTCGTGGCGATGCTCTACACCCGCGGGCGCAGCGACATGGCCGGGTTCACCGCCGACACCCCCACCGCCGTGCCGCCGGGCCAGGCCTTTCGCTATTCCAGCGGCGACAGCAACCTGCTGTCGGCTGCGCTCAAGGGCATGCTCGGCCACAAGGCGTATATGGATTACCCCTGGGACGCGCTCTTCACCCCGCTGGGTATCCGCAGCGCCACTTGGGAAACCGACGCCTACGAAACGTTCGTCGGCTCGTCCTACGCCTACCTCACCGCCCGCGACCTGGCGCGCGTAGGGCTGCTGATGGCGCGCGACGGGCGTTGGGGCGAGCGCCAGTTGGTGCCCAAGGCGTGGGTCGACTTCAACCTGCAACCCTTCGACCGCTACCAGGCCGGCCAGGACGAAGCCGTCCCCGGCGGGCACTGGTGGCTCAACCGTGCCGTGCAGGGCGCCGCCCGCCCGTGGCCAGACGCCCCCGCCGACACGTTTGCCGCCCTCGGTCATTGGGGCCAGGCGCTGTACGTGATGCCCGACGAACACCTGATCGTGGTGCGCTACGGCGATGACCGGGACAGCAGCTACCGCCACAACGAATTGCTCAAGCGCGTGCTCGCCGCCGTGAACCCACAGGTGCAACCATGATCCGCCGTCACCCGCTGCTCAGCCTGTTGGCCCTGTTGCTTGTCGCGCTGCTGGGGTGGGTCTGGCATGCGCGCGTCAACCTGCAAGCCTTCCCCGACATCATTGCCGCCTACACCGCCAAGGAGTACTGCTCCTGCCGCTACGTCGAGGGCAACCCTGAAGCGTATTGCCAGGGTTATGTGAAGCAATACGTGCCCACCAGCGCCTTTGCCGACGACCCGCAAAAACGCCTGGTCACCGCCAGCGGCCTGGGCCGCACCCACAGCGCGCAGTGGCTGGGGGAGCGCCAGGGCTGTCGCTTGCTGCCGTAAACGGGCGCGCATTTGGGTTTGCACCCGTCATGACCGGGCGGTTAAGGTTCGTGCAGGTTTATCGCCCCACGAGTCTCTATGTTCAACGCGTCCCTGTTCAAATCCCTGGCCTGCGGGCTGTTGGCCTACGCGGCCCTGCCTGCCCAGGCCGCCTGGTACTTGGATAACGAATCCTCGCGCCTTTCGTTTGTCACCACCAAAAACGCCGATATCGCCGAGGTGCAGCGCTTTCTGGTGCTGCACGGCAAGGTCGACAGCGCAGGCGCCGCACAGTTGGAAGTGGAGCTGGAGTCGGTCAACAGCGGCGTGCCCCTGCGCGATGAGCGCATGCGCAACGACCTGTTCCAGATCAAGACGTTTCCCGATGCGCTGATCAACGCGCAGCTCAACCTGCAGCCGATCAACGACCTCGCCGCCGGTGCCCAGGTGGAGTTGCGCCTGCCGCTGTCGGTGACGCTGCACGGCAAGACCCAGACCTACACGGCCGAGTTGCTGGCCACGCGTCTGGATGACCGGCGTTTCCAGGTGGTCACCCTGGAGCCGTTGGTGGTGCACGCCGAAGACTTCGACCTGCTGCCGGGGATCACCACCTTGCGCAAGGCCGCTGGCCTGTCGCAAATCAGCCTGTCGGTGCCGGTGGGTGCGGTGCTGATCTTCACGGCACGCTGACATGAGCGGCGCAGTGTTCCCGTGGCGCAGCGCCAATCGTTTTGAATTGCTCATCGACGGCCCGCAGTTTTTCCCGCAGATGCTGGTGGGCATCGCCCGCGCCGAGCGCCAGGTGGACCTGGAGTTGTACCTGGTGGAGGCGGGCGCCTGCGCCGAGGCGATGGTGCAGGCGCTGGTGCAAGCCGCCGAACGGGGTGTGCAGGTGCGCTGCCTGTTCGATGACTACGGCAGCCTGGCCTTCACCCTCGGCCTGCGTCGGCGCCTGACCGACGCGGGGGTGCACCTGCGCTTCTACAATCGGCTGAACTGGCGCCGCGGGATGCGCAACCTGTACCGCGACCACCGCAAATTGCTGCTCATCGACGGGCACGTCGCCGTGGTCGGTGGCACCGGCGTGACGGATGAGTTCTGGACACCCGGCAAAGACACCGGCGACTGGCACGAAGTCATGGTGCACATCACCGGCCCCCTGGTGCAGGACTGGCAAGTGCTGTTCGACCGGCAATGGCTGGCCAACGCCGCCCGCAAGGCCTGGAAACCGCCGATGCATTTTGGCCTGCCGCGCCTGCCCAAAGTGCCGGCCAGCGGCCCGGGGCTGGGCCGCGTGGCCTACGCCGATGCCCGCCAGCACCGCGACATCCTGCAATCGTTGATCCGCGCCCTGAACAACAGCCACCAGCGCATCTGGCTGGCCACGCCGTATTTTTTGCCGACCTTTGGCGTCCGCCGCGCCTTGCGCCGGGCGGCGGGGCGCGGGGTGGACGTGCGCTTGCTGCTCACCGGCCCGCGTACCGATCACCCTTCCGTGCGCTACGCTGGCCACCGCTATTACCCGCGCCTGCTCAAGTCCGGGGTGCAGATTTTCGAATACCAGCCGTGTTTTTTGCACCTGAAAATGGTGCTGGTGGACGACTGGGTGAGCATCGGGTCCTGCAACTTCGACCACTGGAATTTGCGCTTCAACCTGGAGGCGAACCTGGAAGCGCTGGACCCTGAACTGACGGTGGCCGTGGCGGGCAGTTTCGAGCGCGATTTTGCGCAGAGCCAGGCCGTGAGCCTGCAAATGTGGAAGTCGCGGCCGTTGTGGCGACGGGTCAAGCAACGCGTGTGGGGCTGGATCGACAGGCTGGTGGTCAACCTGCTCGATCGCAGGGGGTAGGAGAGGAAAGCGGCAAGCCAATCGCTTGCCGCTAGACACTTCCCCACGTTCCTACAGCAGATTGAAGCTCTGCTGTTTCACGTCCTGGGAGTCGAGCCCGATCTGGACGTTGAACTCGCCCGGCTCGGCAGCGTATTTGAGCTGGGTGTTGTAGAACTTCAAGTCGTCCTCGGCGATCGTGAAGTGCACCACGCGCTCTTCGCCGGCCTTGAGCAGGATTTTCTGGAAGTTTTTCAGCTCTTTCACTGGGCGGATCATCGAGCCGGCCACGTCCTGGATGTACAGCTGCACCACGGTTTCGCCGTCGAGCTTGCCGGTGTTTTTCACCGTGACAGTGGCTTCAAGTGTGCCGGTCTTGTTCAGGGTGGTGGACGACAACGCCATGTCCGACAGGCTGAACTGCGTGTAGCTCAAGCCATACCCGAACGGAAACAGCGGCCCGGTCACGTCGTCGAAATACTGCGAGGTGTAGTTGCCCGGCTTGCCCGGCGTGAACGGCCGACCAATGTTCAGGTGGTTGTAGTAGGTCGGAATCTGCCCCACCGAACGTGGGAAGGTGATCGGCAGCTTGCCCGACGGGTTGTAGTCGCCAAACAGCACGTCGGCGATGGCGTTGCCGCCTTCGGTGCCCGCGAACCAGGTTTCCAGGATGGCATCGGCCTGTTGGTTCTCGTCGAGGATCGACAGCGGACGGCCGTTCATCAACACCAGCACCAGCGGTTTGCCGGTGGCTTTCAAGGCCTTGATCAAATCGCGCTGGCTCTGCGGGATGTTCAGGTCGGTGCGGCTGGACGACTCGTGGGACATGCCACGGGACTCGCCCACGGCGGCCACCACCACGTCGGCGTTTTGAGCGGCCTTCACGGCTTCATCGATCATCGCCTGTGGCGTGCGCGTGTCGTCCACCACTTCGGGGGTGTCGAAGTTGAGGAAGTTGAGGTAGTCGACGACTTTTTTGTCATTGGTGATGTTGGCGCCACGGGCGTAGACCAGCTTGCCTTTGCCCGCCAGCGCGTCGGTCATGCCTTTAAGCAGCGTGACCGATTGCGCAGGGCGGCCGGCGGCGGCCCAACTGCCCATGATGTCGATGGGGGCGTCGGCCAGCGGGCCCACCAGGGCCACGGTGGCGGATTTTTTCAGCGGCAGGGCGTCGTTCTGGTTTTTCAGCAGCACCAGGCTGCGGCGCGCGATGTCACGGGCGTCGGCGCGGTGCAGGCGGTCTTCGGAGTAGGTGTCGGCCGGATCGTTTTCGGCCTTGCCGATGCGCAGGTACGGGTCGGCGAACAGGCCCATGTCGTACTTGGCGCCGAGCACTTCGCGCACCGCGTTGTCGATGTCGCTTTGCTCGATCTCGCCGGACTTGAGCAAGCCGGGCAATTCCTTGCCGTAGAGCGAGTCGTTCATGCTCATGTCGATGCCGGCCTTGATCGCAAGCTTGGCCGCTTCACGCCCGTCCTTGGCCACGCCGTGCTTGATCAGTTCGAAGATCGCGCCGTGGTCGCTCACCGCCAGGCCCTTGAAGCCCCACTCCTTGCGCAAAAGGTCGTTCATCAGCCAGGTGTTGGCGGTGGCGGGCACGCCGTTGATCGAGTTGAGCGCCACCATCACACCGCCGGAACCGGCCTTGATCGCCGCGTGGTAGGGCGGCAGGTAGTCCTGGTACATCTTGACCGGGCTCATGTCGACCACGTTGTAGTCACGCCCGCCTTCCACCGCGCCGTAGAGCGCGAAGTGCTTCACGCTGGCCATGATGCTGTCGGCATTGGCGGGGCTGGCGCCCTGGAACGCCTTGACCATCACCTGGGCAATGCGCGACACCAGGTAGGTGTCTTCGCCAAACCCTTCGGAGGTACGGCCCCAGCGCGGGTCGCGGGAGATATCGACCATTGGCGCAAAGGTGATGTCGAGGCTGTCGGCTGCGGCTTCCTGGGCAGCGATGCGCCCGGAGCGGCCGATGGCGTCCATGTCCCAGCTGGAGGCCAGGGCCAGGCTGATCGGGAAGATCGTGCGGTGGCCGTGGATCACGTCATAGGCGAAGAACATCGGGATCTTCAGGCGGCTGCGCATGGCCGCGTCCTGCATCGGACGGTTTTCCGGGCGGGTGATGGAGTTGAACGTGCCCCCGATGCGGCCGGCGGCGATTTCCTTGCGGATCAGCTCGCGGGGCATTTCGGGGCCGATGCTGATCAGGCGCAACTGGCCTATCTTTTCATCCAGCGTCATCTGCTTGAGCAGGTCGTTGACGAAGGCGTCCTTGTCTTTGAGGGCCGCGGGCTTGGTTTCGGCCCAGACGGGATGGCAGGCCAAGGTGGCCACAAGGCCGAGCAAACACAGCTTCTTCATGAATATCCTTTCGTGGCGTACTGCGCAGCGACAACGTCAACGCTGCTCGGCCAAAAATGTTGGGAACATCTATTGTTGTTCGAGTGTTATGTCAGACGCATGCACCACACATCTGAACTCTTGTTCGCGCAGGGCATCTTTTAGCTGATTGGCCGGATGCATGCCAGTGGTGGGGGGCGATTATGCCCCAGGCGCGGGATTTACAGGGTCATCTAATTTCACGGGACGTTCGCGGAGAAACATATGTCAGTCATTCAAGGGTATCGCTGGGGCTTCAAGGCTGCGGCGCTGGTGTTGATCAGCACCGTGCTGGGCGGGTGCGGCATCAACCGGTTGCCGACACTGGACGAACAGGCCAAGGCGGCCTGGGCCCAGGTGCAAAACCAGTATCAACGGCGCGCCGACCTGATCCCCAACCTGGTGGAAGTGGTGAAAGGCTACGCCACCCATGAACAGGACACCCTCACCGCCGTCGTCGAGGCGCGGGCCAAGGCCACTTCGATCCAGGTGGACGCCAGCACCCTGGACAACCCCGAGAAACTCAAGCAGTTCCAGCAAGCCCAGGACGGCCTGAGCGGTGCACTCAACCGCCTGATGGTGGTGTCCGAGCAATATCCGGACCTCAAGGCCAACCAGAATTTCCTGGCCCTGCAATCGCAACTCGAAGGCACCGAAAACCGCATCAGCGTGGCCCGGCGCGACTTTATCCAGGCCGTGCAGGCCTACAACACCGAGATCCGCACCTTCCCGGGCCGCCTGTGGCACAGCGTGATGTACAGCGACTTGCAGATCCGTCCTAACTTCGAAGCCACCACGGCCGGTGCCGATAAAGCGCCGCAAGTGAAGTTTTGATGGGCGCGCGTGCGTGGTGGTTGGCCGCCTGCCTGCTGTGCGGGCAGGCGTTGGCGGCGGACGCGAACGTGTCGGTAACGGCGCTGATCGCCGATCAGTTCGCCCACCTGGACGATCGCATCGTCGACCGTGCCGGTGTGCTCGACAGCGCCAGCGCGGCGGCGCTCCAGCACACGCTGGACGAGCACGAGCGCCAGACCGGCGAGCAGATCGTGGTCGTGACCGTCGACAGCCTGAAGGGCAACACGATCGAAGACTTCGGCTACCAACTGGGCCGGGCCTGGGGCGTGGGTGAAAAAGGCAAGAACAGCGGCGCGCTGCTGATCGTCGTGCCAGCGGCGCACCAGGTCAGGATCGAGGTGGGCTATGGCCTGGAAGACCGCCTGACCGATGCCCAGTGTTCGGTGATCATCCACCAGTCGATCACGCCCAAATTCAAACAAAACCAGATGGCCGCCGGAATCACAGCAGGGGTCAAGGCGATGATCCAGGTGCTGGGCGGGCATGCCGTGCAACACAAGGCGCAGAGTTCGACGCTGCTGTGGGTGATCTTCGGGTTGGCGGGTGTGTTTGTGCTGGTCATCGGTTTTGTGGTGATCAAGTACGGGCGCCCGACCACCCCCAGCGATGACGATGACACCCCCCGCCCGATCGACACCGACAAACGCCCGGAGGGCGGCGGCGGTGGTGGCAGTTTTGGCGGCGGCGGGGCGACGGGTAACTGGTAGCCGGGAGGGCGCAATGGCAATGATACGAACGGGCCTGGCGCTGCTGCTGTTGCTGAGCGCCATGGCCGTGCAGGCGCTGACCTTCCCGGCCCTCACCGGCCGGGTGGTGGACAGCGCCCAGATGATCGACCCGTCCGTGCGCGAGCAACTGAGCGGGCAATTGCAGGCCCTGGAGCAGCGCACGGGCGATCAGATCGTGGTGGTCACGGTGCCTGACCTGCAAGGCGTGCCCATTGAAGACTTCGGTTATCAACTGGGGCGCCAGTGGGGCATCGGCCAGAAGGGCCAGGACAACGGCGCGCTGCTGATCGTCGCCCGGGACGAGCGCAGATTGCGCATCGAGGTCGGCTATGGCCTGGAAGGCGTGCTCACCGATGCGCAGTCCTGGGTGATCATCAACCAGGTGATCGCCCCGGCGTTCAAGGCCGGCAACTACAGCAAAGGCATCAGCGACGGTGTGGCGGCCATGCTGCAAGTGGTGGGCGGCGACCCGCTGGCCGTGCCGGCGCACCTGGCAGACGGCAATCTCGTCGAGCAACACCCGGCGCTGTCCCTTGGCCTGTTTCTGCTGCTGATCGCTGTGCTGTGGCTGTGCAATCGCATGGGTTTGCCGGTGGGGTATATTCTGGCCGCGATTCTGAGCAGCAGCGGACGTGGCGGCGGTGGAGGCGGTGGCGGCGGTGGCGGCGGTGGCGGCGGCTTTCGGGGCGGCGGTGGCGGTTTTGGCGGAGGCGGCGCCTCAGGTGGCTGGTAATGACAATAACGAGAGAGCATCAACAACCATGGCCTTACTGACAGAACACGAGCAACGCCAGGTCGCTGAAGCGATCGCCCGCGTCGAACAGCAAACCGACGCGGAACTGGTGACCGTACTGGCCGCCCGCGCTGACGACTACGCCTACATCCCGCTGTTGTGGGCCAGCCTGTTGGCGCTGGTGGTGCCGGGCGTGATTCATTTCGCCTCGGGCCTGTTGAGCATGTACACCCTGTTGCTGGCGCAGTGGAGCACGTTTGTGGTGCTGTGCCTGGTGTTCCGCCTGCCCAAGGTCACCACACGGCTCATCCCCCGTTCGGTGCGGCACTGGCGTGCATCGAACCTGGCGCGGCGCCAGTTTCTGGAGCAGCACTTGCACCACACCCTGGGCAGCACCGGGGTGCTGATTTTTGTCAGCGAAGCGGAGCGGTATGTCGAAATCCTGGTGGACAAGGGCATTTCCACGCGCCTGGGTGACGACGCCTGGGATGCCATCGTCCAGGCCTTCACCGGCCAGGTGAAACAGGGCCAGACGTTGGCGGGGTTCATCACGTGCATCGAGGCCTGCGGCGAATTGCTCAAGGCGCATGTGCCGTTGACCCACACCCGCAACGAACTGCCCAACCGCCTGGTGGTGCTCCAATAGGGCGTGTGGCGGGGCATCGCAGACCGTTGGGTAAATAACTCCGTGCCCTGTTGCCCCATCCCCCCTAAAATGCCCGGCATTCCCAGCCCGAGGCGTTTTTGTTCATGTCTGTCACCGCTAAACCTGCCAGCCCTGCGCCGGACCATCACGCCCAGTTCATCGCGCTGCTGAGCGAAAGCCTTGAGCAAAACGCCTTTATCAAGCTGGTACTGGCCAAGTACGTGGGCGACGAAACCGACTTGCAGCGCCTGATCATCAAGCAACTGACGGTCAAGGAGCAGCCTTGCCTGTCGTTTGTGTACCGCTACAAGACCCGCGACATCACCAAGAACTACTCGGTGGCCAGCGGCGTGGCAGCGATTGCCGAGCTGTTGCCGGCCCACTTCAAGAACGCGCACCTGTTGTCGCTCACCGACGAAGCCCAGCTGGAATACAGCAAGAAAAACAAAAGCTCGCTGTTCAAAAGCAAGCCACAGCAACTGCGCGAAGCCCCGTCTGCGGAGCATAACCGCGAGAAAAATCGCTTCCTCGACCTGACGCGCCCGTTCCTCGCCGACCTGGGCGTGACAGATGCCCGGCACGCGTTGATCCCGGCGATGTCGCGCAAATGGAAGCAGATCAACAAGTTCATCGAAGTGTTCAGCCATGCACTGACCTCGTCCCCGCTCAAGCTCGACCAGCCGGTGCGCGTGGCCGACTTCGGCTCGGGCAAGGGCTACCTGACATTCGCCATCCACGATTACCTGCGCAACACCCTCAAGGCCGAGGGCGAAGTGACGGGGGTGGAACTGCGCGAAGACATGGTGACCCTGTGCAACGCCGCCGCCGCCCGCCTGGAGCACCCGGGGCTGGTGTTCAAATGCGGGGATGTGCGCAGCGTGGCGCCGAGCGAACTCGACGTGATGATCGCGCTGCACGCCTGCGACATTGCCACCGACTATGCGATCCACACCGGTATCCGTTCCGGGGCGTCGATCATCATGTGCTCGCCGTGCTGCCATAAACAGATTCGCCTGCAAATCCAGAGCCCGGTGTTGCTCAAGCCGATGCTGCAATACGGCCTGCACCTGGGGCAGCAGGCCGAAATGGTCACCGACAGCTTGCGCGCGCTGTTTCTGGAGGCGTGTGGCTACGAAACCAAGGTGTTTGAGTTCATTTCCCTGGAACACACCAACAAGAACAAGATGATCCTCGCGGTGAAGCGGGCCGAACCGTTGGACAACGCGCAGTTGCTGGTGAAGATCCAAGAACTGAAGGCGTTCTACCACATCACCGAGCACTGCCTGGAAACCCTGCTGCGCGCCGACCATTTGCTGGGATGAGAATGGGCCGGTCTGAGCCCCATTCTCGGCAGGGGTACGGTCCTTATCCGGTCGTGGTGGCGTTGGGGGCGGGGGCGGGTTGTACGGCTGTCTTGCGTCCCAGCATCACCGTGATGATGACCCCGCAGGCGAATACCCAGGTAATCGGCTCGATGTGCTCACCAAAAAACAGCGCCGAAAAGGCGATGGTGAAGAAGATCTGCAACAGCTGAATCTGGCTGACCCGCGCGATGCCGCCCATGGCCAGCCCGGCGTACCAGGCAAAAAAGCCGAGGAACTGGGAAAACAGCGACACATAGCCGAACGCCCACCAGGTGCGTGCCGAAATAGCCCCCTGGTGCTGCGCCGCCAAGTACCACACCGGCCCGATCAGCACCGGTGTCGACAGCACCAGCGCCCAGCAGATCACCTGCCAGCCGCCCATCTCCTTGGCCAACCGGCCACCTTCGGCGTAGCCCAGGCCGCCCACGGCAATGGCGCCCAGCATCAGCAAATCGCCCGGCTGGATACTGCCCGCGCCGGTGATCAGGGCATAACCCAGCACCAGCGCACTGCCCAAGGCCGCGCAGGCCCAGAAGGCTTTTGACGGCCGCTCATGGGACAACCACGCCGCGTACAGCGCCACGCACAACGGCTGCAAGCCGTTGACCAGCGCGCCATGGGACGCGGGCAGGGTTTGCATGGCCCATGCCGACAGCACCGGAAACCCCAGGATCACCCCGGCAATCACCAGCGTCAGCCCGCGCACCTGGCGCCAGGTGGGCCAGCGTTCGCGCCGGTACAGCAACAGCGCTGCCGCCGGAATCGCCGCGAACAGGGCGCGCCCCAGGCCGTTGAGCAGCGGGTGGATTTCCAGCACCACGATGCGGGTGAAGGGCAGGGTCAGGCTGAAGATGATGACGCCCAGCAGGCCGAGGGCCATGCCGGTGTTTTCGCGGGTACGCATGGGGGCAACCAGAATCGAAGGGGCCGGAAGTGGACGCCCATCTAGCCACAGGCCCCCGTATTCGGGGGCCTACAGCTGGGTGCAGATTTATCCGTACAGTTTGCGCCCGGTGCTGGCGTCAGAAGAATCGCGTCACGCTGATCTTGGCGTTGCGGCCTTCACTGTAGGCGTTGTCGCCGCTGAGGGCAGGCAAATAGCTGCGGTTGAACAGGTTGTCGACGGTGAAGTTGACTTCGGTGCCCTTCAGGTAAGCCTGCTGCGGCTTCCAGTTGGCGAACAGGCCCTGGGTGTTGTAGCTGGCGTTTTCGGTCTGGTCATAAAACGAGTCGCCAAAGTTGGAGCCGATGCCGCTGGGGTATTTGTCGCTCGGCAGGCGGTCGGTCTTGCGCACGAACTGCCCTTGCCAACCCACTTGCGCGTCCCAGCTCGGGATTTTGGTGCCCAGCACCGCCACCCATTTGGCCGGCGGAATGTCGCGCGCCCAGACGTGGTGGCCCCACGGGTTGGTGTAGGGGTTGTCGCGTTTGCCGGTGGTCCAGGAGTAGGTCAGCGAACCGAACAGGTAGCTGGAGTCGTAGTAGCTTTCGACCTCGAAACCCTTGATGGTCATGCCGCCAATGTTGCGGTAGTTGGCCATGGGCGGCAGGCCTTTGCAGCTGTCGGCAATACTGCCGCCGACCACGGTCTGGTTTTCGCAGCCCACCCCGGTGGCCCGGAAAATTTCATCTTCGATGCGGTTATGAAACAGCGAGGTGCGCAGTTGCAGGTTGTCGCCCTGGCTCATCACGTTGGCAAAGTTGGTGATGTTGCCCACGGTGATCGCCGTAATGCGCTCCGGGTTCAGGTCCAGGCTGGTGGCCGGACGGCTGCCCACGCCTTGCACTTCGTACTGTTCGTCGATGACCGGGGCACGCCAGGTCTTGCTCCAGTTGGCGAACATCGCCACGTCCGGGGTGAGTTTCCAGAAGGCCGCCAGGCGCGGCGACCAGCCGGTGTAAGTGCGGTCGCTGTAGTCGTGGCCAAAGGCCGGGTCGGGGTTGTCGTAATACGGCGCATCGTTGCCCTCGCCGCGGTTGCGCACGTGGTCGTAGCGCAGGGACGGGGTGAGGGTAAAGTCGCCCAGGGTCACGGCGTCCTGAAGGTAGAAACTGTTGGTGTCGACCTTGCCCGACGGCATGAACGAAGGCTGGAAGTGCCCGTAGTTGTATTTGGGCGTGTTGTAGATCGCGCCGGGCATCCACATGTCGGTGTCGCGGATGTGCTTGCGGATCTGCACGCCGGTGGTGATCGCATGTTCCAGCGGCCCGGTGGTGAGCAGGCTGATGTTGCGGACCTCGAGGATCTTGTCGTCGTAGGACGTGTCCATCTGACGCCCGCCGGTGGAGATCTGGAAGAACGCGTCGGCGTTACGCCGGTCGGTCTGGTCGGTGTTGGACTGCGAATAGCTGATCTTCAGGTCCACCAGCGGGTTGTCCAACGGTTTGTATTCGTACTTGCCCGACCAGGTGGTATCGACGGTTTCGCGGTGAGCCAGCAGGCGTTTGAGGGCGCCTTCATAGCCATATTTGTCGATGCTGAACTGGTTGGGCGGCATGGGGTAGCTGGCGGCCGAAAAGGGCGTCCAGCGCGCGCTGTTGGAACGTGAGTAGGACAGGCCCACGCTCTGTTCATCGGTGAGGTACATGTTCACCTTGAACAGTTTGCCGTCCACATCCTGGGCGCTGTTGGGCAGGCGCTTGGGGTTGATCGGGTAGTCGTTGCCCGGGTCGGGAATGTGCCCGGCCAGCTTCATGTCGCCGCCGTCGCGCTGGGTCAGGTAGGCCAGGGCGTCGAAACGGCCATCGTCGGTGCGGCCATAGACGGCGCCGCTGTAGACCTGCTCGTGGTCATTGCTGGAGTAGCCGTATTTGAGCATGGCGCCGGTGTTGCGGCCGTCCTTGAGCAGGTCCGGGGCGTCCTTGGTGGTCATGTTGACCGTGCCGCCAAAGCCGCCATTGCCGTTGAAGGCCGAGTGCGGGCCTTTCTCCACTTCGATGCTTTTGATCAACTCGGGCTCGATGAAAATCGTGCCTTGCTGGTAGCGCTCGAAACCGGTCTTGGTGGCGCCGTCGACGGTCAAGGGCACGTCTTCGGCGTCGCCCAGGCCGCGAATGTTGATGGTCTGCCCGCCGGGCTTGGGCGAGCCGCCCATGGTGATCCCGGGCAGCGTCTGCAACAGGCTGGGGATGTTATTGGGTTGATAACGGTCGATGTCGGCCTGGCTCAGGGTGGAGCGGCCCACGGTGCTGGAGTCGACATCGTTACCGCTGCCGATCACGCTCAAGGCGTCCAGCTGGATGGCGCCGCTGTGGGTGGTCTTGGCCTCTTCGGGGCGCACCACGTAGGTGCTGCCGACTTTGATCAGGGTGAAGTTGCCGTTTTTCAACAGCGTGCGGATCGCCACTTCGGGGGTGAAGTCGCCATTGATGGCTGGCGCCTGCACATTTTTCAGCAAGGTTTCATCGAACAGCAGCTGGATTTTTGCCTGCTGCGCCACCTGGCTCAGCGACGCGGCCAGGTCCTGGGACGGCAGCTTCAGGGTAAGTGAGTCGGCATGGGCGACGAGGCTGAACGTGAGGCACGTGGCAATCAGTGCCGGTCGAAGAAACACAGGCGAAACGTGGCAAGGCGCGCGAAACATGAAATCCCCCGGGGTGGCCAACAGGCCGCAAAGGTGTGCGTATCAAACGCAGACCGTAGGAAGACGGGGCAGGTAAAAAAATCCACACATGCGAATGCAAAATATTCTCAGGTGTGGATCTTGCGGGGGTTTACCTGCGTGCTTCGATGCGGATATTGCCGTCGGCCTGGGCCACGGTTTTCACCGGCAACAGTGCTGGCAGTGCATTGAGCAGGGCGTCGGGGTCATTCACGTCGAGGTTGCCGGACACCTTCAACTGCGCCACCGCGTTGTCTACCAACAGCGGGGCCTGGGGCCGGTACAGGCTCAGTTCGTCGATCAGGCTGGCGAGGTCGCGGTTACGAAACGACAGGTGCCCGCTGCGCCAGTCCGCCACTTCATGGGTGGCCAGGGTCTGTTGTTGCAGCGTCCCGCGGGCGTAGTTCCAACGGGCCTGTTGCCGGGCGCCGAGCAGGGTGGCCGGGGCGGTGGGCGCAGGGTCGAACGCCACTTGGCCGTGGGCCACGCTGACCACCAGTTGCTGCTTGCTGCGCCGCACGTCAAAGCCGGTGCCCACCACGCGCACGCTGGCTTCACCGGCCTGCACGAACAGCGGCCGCTCTTTGTCGGCGGCCACTTCGATGTAGAGCTGGCCCTGCTCCAGGTGAACGAGGCGTTGATGGGCGTTGAAGTCGATCCGCAGGCGGGTATTGGCGTTCACGTACAAGGTGCTGCCGTCTGGCAAATGCAGGGTGCGCATGCCCTTGGCGTGGGCGGCCACCTGGCTGTGATACAACGCGCGCGGTACGTCGATGGTGCGGGTGAGCAAGGCGCACACCAGTGCCGCTGCCACGGCCAGCGCCGGGCGCCAGCGCGACGGTGTGCGTTGGGGCAGTGGCACGGGCTTGTTCAGTTGCTGCAACTGGCCAAGGTCGGCCCACAATTGTTCGAATTGTGCATAGGCACGGGCGTGCGCAGGCACCGACTGCCAGGCGGCAAAGGCCTTGCGGTCAAAGCGTTCGGCGTGATTGCGATTGCGCGCAAACCAGCGGGCGGCCTGGGCGTCGATGGAGTCGGTGTCGATCTCGCTCAGGGGGTTCATTGTGCGCGCTCCTTGCCTTGTTCTTGTTGAAGTCGCTGCTTGCAATGCAACAAGGCAAAGGCGATGTGCTTTTCCACCATGCTGACCGAAACTCCCATGCGTTCGGCGATCTGGGCCTGGCTCAGGCCTTCGAAGCGGTGCAGCATAAGGGCTTCTCGTCGCCTGGGCGAGAGCTCGGCGAGCACTTCTTTCAACTGCTCCAGGCGTTGCAGCCGCTGGGCGGCGGCCATGGGATCGTCCTGTGCGTCGGTGGCGGGTTCGTCGTCGGTGTCGGGCTGATCCTGATGCGCCGCGTGGCGCACCTTTTGTTTGCGCCAGTGATCACGCAGCAGATTGCGCGCCATCTGGAACAGAAAGGCCCGTGGTTGCTCGACCTTGGCGCGGTCGCGGTAGTCCAGCCATTGGGTGAAGACGTCCTGTGTCATGTCCGCCGCGTCACTGGCGTTGTCCGTTCGTTTGCGCAGGAAATGCAGAATGTCTGCATAAAACCCGCGACAGGCGTCAACGGACGACGGGTCTGGCTTGGGACGAGACATGGATACCCTTCTTTCGAAGCACGCTGTAAAAAAGTGCGCGAATGATATCGAGAATTATTGCTATTTGTCTCTATGGATGTGCAAGCGGCCGTTCATCGCACTGGGGGAGCGAGCCGACTCGCCCCCGCAGGCAAAACCGCGCTTACGCCTTGAGCAATTGACGCAGTTGCTCCAGCGGCGCTTCTTCCAGGGGAAACACCGGCAACCGGGGGGCGCCCACGTCCAGCCCGGTCAGGCGCAGCCCGGCCTTGATCGTGGCTGGCAAGCCGCCCTTGAGGATGAAGTCCAACACCGGCAACTGGCGATAAAACAGCGCTTTCGCCTTGGCCAGATCATTGGCCAGCACGGCTTCATACAGCTCAAGGTTCAGCTCGGGAATCAGGTTGGGCGCCGCCGTGCACCAGCCCTTGGCGCCCGCCGCAAAGGCTTCCAGCGCCAACGGGTTGCAGCCGTTGTAGAACGGCACCTGCCCGTCGCTGCGCTGGTGCAACTGGTGCATGCGCTGAATATCGCCGGTGCTTTCCTTGACCATGGTCACGTTGTCCACGCTGGCAACGATGCGCAGGATCAAGTCCACCGACATGTCCGTGCCGCTGGTGGCCGGGTTGTTGTACAGCATGATCGGCACGCCCACGCTCTCACCGATGGCGGCGTAATGCGCGAGGATCTGCGCTTCGCTGAGTTTCCAGTAGGCCGTGGGCAAGACCATCAGCACATCGGCGCCGTGTGCTTCGGCAAACCGCGCCCGGCGCACGGCCTTGGCGGTGGTCAGGTCAGACACGCTGACCACCGTGGGCACGCGCCCTGCGACTTTTTCGAGGCTGTAGGCGGCCACTTCATCCCATTCGGCATCGCTCAGGTACGCGCCTTCGCCTGCGCTGCCCAGGGGCGCCAGGGCGTGCACGCCGCCGTCGATCAGGCGGTCGATGGCGCGCCCCAGGGCGTCTGTGTCAATGCGTTGCCCGTCGGCGCTGAACGGGGTGACGGTGTAGCCGATGATGCCGTGAAGCAAAGTGCTGGACATGGGGGAGTCTCCGCGTGAAAAAGAGGGGGGTCAGTTCAGGCTGTCGGCGTGTTGACGCAGATTTTGCCGGGCGTAGTAGTTGAACGCGGCGCCGTGGCGCTTGGGTTTGGAGATCCAGTCATGGGCCTCGCGCCCAAGCTCGGGCAGGATCGGCTGGACGGTGCCGGCGGCCATCGCCAGCAACTGCAACTTGGCGGCGCGTTCGATCAGCAGCGCGATCACGCAGGCTTCTTCAATGCTGGCGCCGGTGGACAGCTGACCGTGGTGCGACAGCAGGATGGCGCGCTTGTCGCCCAGGGCCGTGGTGATGATCTCGCCTTCTTCGTTGCCCACCGGCACGCCCGGCCAGGTCTGCAAAAAGGCGCAGTCTTCGTACAACGGGCAGAGGTCCATGTGGGACACCTGCAACGGCACTTCCAGCATCGACAGCGCCGCGATGTGCGTGGGGTGGGTGTGGATGATGCAGTTCACATCTGGCCGACCACGGTACACCCAGCTGTGAAAGCGGTTGGCCGGGTTGGGCATGCCATGGCCTTCCAGCACCTCCAGGTCTTCGTTGACCAGCAACAGGTTGCCTGCGGTGATTTCGTCAAACCCCAGGCCCAGCTGTTGGGTGTAGTACGTGCCGGGCGTGGGCCCACGGGCGGTGATCTGCCCGGCCAGGCCCGAGTCGTGGCCGTTCTCGAACAGGATGCGGCAGGTCAGCGCCAGCTTTTGCCGGTCGGTCCACGTATTATCCGCCAGGGTGTTTTGCATCTGGGTCAGCGCTTGCTTGACCAGTTGGTCTTTGGGGAGTGCTAATGTCTTGGCCATGTTTGTGTCCTGGGATTTCTCAAATGACACTAAAGATCCTATATGACACTTTGTGTCATTGGCAAGCGCTCCCCATCACGTCTTCATGGATTAACCGCTACGCATGTCTATCCGTTTGAAATTATTGAGAAAAAAACTTGGCGTGACGCTGGAGGCCCTGGCCGAAAAATCCGGCATGACCAAAAGTTACCTGTCCAAAGTCGAGCGCGGCCTGAACACGCCCTCGATCGCGGCAGCGCTGAAGCTGGCCAAGGCGCTGAACGTGAAGGTGGAAGAGCTGTTCAGCGAAGACACCGCCAGCGTCGACAGCTACAGCCTGGTGCGCAGCCATGAGCGGCCTGACACCGCGCCCGGCTATGCGGTGCTGGCCCATCAGGTGAGTGAGCGCAGCCTGTTGCCGTTCATCATCTACCCGCCTGCCGAGTTCACCGACAAGACCTTCAAGGAGCACCTGGGGGAAGAGTTTTTGTTTGTGCACGAAGGCCAGGTGGAAGTGGACTTTATGAGCGAGCGTGTGGTGCTCGATCGCGGCGATGCGCTGCATTTCAATGCCCAGAAACCCCACCGGATCCGGTCGGTGGGGGCGGTGCAGGCGCAGTTGCTGGTGGTGGTGCACAGCGCCGAAGAGTGAGCCTCAACCGGGCAGCGAAGGCCGCCCCCGGGTGATCAGCGCTCGACCGGCACGGCCAGCGCCGGGTTGCCCAACGGGTGCGTGCGCGAGGCAAAAAAGCGCAGCGTCATGCCCTCGAACAACCCCGCATACCGGCGCTTCTGCTGCTGGATAAACCCTTCGCTGCGGCCCGACACGCCAATTGCCAGTGTCGTCACCTGGGCCTCGCGAATCCCGTCCACCAGGTGGCTATCCTGGGTGCCCAGGTCATGCCCGAAGACGCACAACGCGCCTTGATGCCCCAGCAATTGCTCGTAGCAGAACGACAGGTAATCGGAACTGCGGATGGTCTTGAGTTTCTCCTCGACCTTGCCCTCGTTCACAAACAGCGGCACATCGTCCAGGGTCTTGATCGTGTTGTTGATTGCAAAACTGCTGAGCAAGGTGCTGTCGGTCGAGGCCAGCTTGCGTGCGGTGCCGTCCAGGTTGCGCACCAGGTGCAGGCCGCCGTGCAGGTACAGGATGCGCGTTGCTGCGCTACGGGTGTGGCGCAGGTCAAAGCAGCCATCGGCGCCGCCGAACAGGTCGTCGATGCCGGGTGCATGCAGGGTGGCCCAGTAGTTGAGCAGGTCGTAGTTGCTGGTGAACACCGTGGGGTAACTCGCCAGTTCCTGATGCAACGCGGTCAACGTGGCGGGCTGCACCAGGCGCCATGGGATATGCACACCGTGGATGGTGTTGATCAAGGCTTCCTTGATGGCGTAATAGCGGTTGCGCGGCGCGGCGGAACTGACCGCCAGGGCCTTGTTGACCCGACTGGTGGTTTTCAAGGCGCCCAGCACCTGCTCGAAACTGCGGGTTTGCAGGGCGTCGAACACGCTCAGTTCTGACGGACTCAGCGGTTTTTCTTCCACCGTGCGTGCGTTTTCAAACAGCGAGTCGTAGGCAAAGTCTTCCCACACCGCGCGACTGGCGCCGTTGCCAATCAGAATCCCGCTAAAGACCGTGCTGGCGCGCAGGCTGCTCCAGTCTTCAAGGTGGGCGTCACTATCGTGGGTATTTGTCATTACGGCGGGTCACTTGAAATCGGCTGGGTGGCGACTTTATCACGAGCCGGTGTTGATCCTGGTCAAGATGGCGCGGCGCAGAGGGGGGATGCTGTGCGCATAAACGCCTGATGAGGATTGGCCATGAGCAGCACCTTTTTCATTCCCGCCGTGAACATCATGGGCAGCGATTGCCTGGACGAAGCCATGGTTGCCATCCGCAACTACGGGTTTCGCAAGGCGCTGATCGTCACCGACGAAGGCCTGCACCAGGCGGGAATGGCCGGCATGATCGCCGAGAAACTGGCGATGCAGGCGGTCGACTCGGTGATCTACGACGGCGCCCGGCCCAACCCCACCGTAGGCAACGTGGAAAAAGGCCTGGCGCTGTTGCAGCACAGCGGCTGCGATTTTGTGGTGTCGCTGGGCGGCGGCTCGCCCCATGACTGCGCCAAGGGCATCGCGCTGTGCGCCACCAACGGCGGGCACATTGGCGATTACGAAGGGGTCGATCAGTCTGCCAAGCCCCAGCTGCCGCTGGTGGCGATCAACACCACGGCGGGCACGGCCAGCGAAATGACGCGTTTTTGCATCATCACCGACGAAACCCGCCACGTGAAAATGGCCATCGTCGACCGCAACGTGACGCCGCTGCTGTCGGTCAACGACCCGGCGCTGATGCTGGGCATGCCCAAGGGCCTCACCGCCGCCACCGGCATGGACGCACTGACCCACGCCATCGAGGCCTACGTGTCCACCGCCGCCACGCCGATCACCGATGCGTGCGCGATCAAGGCCATCGAACTCATCAGCGCCAACCTGCGCCAGGCCGTGCGCGACGGCAGTGACCGGGCCGCGCGGGAAAACATGGCGTACGCGCAGTTTCTGGCGGGCATGGCCTTCAACAACGCGTCTCTGGGATTCGTGCACGCCATGGCCCACCAGTTGGGCGGCTTGTATGACCTGCCCCACGGCGTGTGCAACGCGGTGTTGTTGCCCCATGTGCAGAGCTTCAACGCCAGCGTCAGTGCCCGACGCCTCTGCGACGTGGGCCGCGCCTTGGGGGTAGAGCCCCCACATGCCTGCGCAGAAGAGGGCGCCCAGGCCGCCATCGCCGCCATTCGCAGCTTGTCCCAGGACGTTGAAATCCCTGCGGGCCTGCGGGCACTGGGCGTCAAAGTGCAGGACATTCCCCTGCTGGCGAGCAATGCGCTCAAAGACGCGTGTGGCCTGACCAACCCACGGCGGGCGGATCAGCGTCAGATCGAGGAGATTTTTCGCAGCGCGTTTTGACCGGCGCGTTCGCGACGGGTTTGGGCTACAGGCTTCAGGCGACAAGCTGCTAAGGTATCAAGCTTAAACAACGTTTAACTTGAGGCTTGAAGCTCAACGCTTGCAGCTCAACAGCCGAGGTCCCGCCCCTATGAGAGTTCTGTTATTCGGCGCCACCGGCATGGTCGGCCAAGGCGTTTTGCGCGAGTGCCTGCGTGCCGCTGATGTGCAGGAAGTGGTGGCCGTCGGCCGTACGCCGCTGCCGCAGGAGCACGGCAAGCTGCACCAGGTGTTGCATGCCGACATGTTTGATTTTCAGCCCCTGGAGCACCTGCTCCAGGGGTTTGACGCCTGCCTGTTTTGCCTGGGCGTTTCGTCGGCGGGCATGAACGAGGCCACGTATACGCACCTCACTTACGACCTCACGCTGGTGGCCGCCAGCACCCTGGCGCGGCTCAATCCACAGATGACGTTTGTGTATGTGTCTGGCGCGGGCACGGACAGCTCCGAGCAGGGCAAGATCATGTGGGGGCGGGTCAAGGGCAAGACCGAAAATGCGCTGCTGCGCCTGCCGTTCAAGGCGGTGTACCTGTTCCGCCCCAGCGTCATTCAGCCGTTGCACGGTGCGCGGTCGAAAACCCCGTTGTATCAGGCGTTCTATAACGTGCTCGGGCCGCTGTTGTCGCTGCTGCGTCGGGTGCGGCCGACCTGGGTGGTGAGCACCGAAACCCTGGGCCTGGCGATGTTGACGGCTGCCCGTCACGGCGCACCCCAGCCTGTGGTGGAACAGGCCGACATCAATCGCCTGGCCACCGAGCGCGCCTAGATGCTGCAAAAAAGCCTGGTGCGCCGCCTCGATCTGATCAGCTTGCAACTGTTCGTCGCGGTGTTTGAAGAGGGCACCCTGACCCGCGCTGCCGCGCGTGAAGCCATTGCCGTGTCGGCGGCCAGCAAGCGCCTGATGGAGCTGGAGCAGATGCTCGGCGTAAGCCTGTTCGTGCGCCAGGCCAAGGGCATGAGCCTGACGGCTGCCGGTGAAACCCTGCTGCACCATGCGCGGCAGATGCTGTTCAACGTCGAGAAAATGGGCCTGGAGCTGGGCGAGCACAGCCACGGCGTGCGCGGTTACGTGCGCATGCTGGCCAACCTCTCGGCGATCATTCAGTTTTTACCCGAAGACCTGCGGGACTTTTCCCAATTGCACCCCCACGTCAAGGCCGACCTTGAAGAACGGCCCAGCACCGGCGTGGTCCAGGGTGTGCTCGATGGCGTGGCCGACCTGGGCATCTGCTCCTGCGACACCAACACCAAAGGCCTGCCCAGCGTAACGTACCGGCACGACAAACTGGTGGTGCTGATGCCCGCGGACCACCCGCTGGCGGCCCGTGAGCAGCTGGCGTTTGCCGACACGTTGGGCAGTGACCACGTAGGCCTGCACTCCGCCAGCTCGATCAACATGCGCACCCACGCCGCCGCGCGCGAGGCCGGTAAAATGTTGCGCCTGCGCATCCATGTGCCGGGGTTCGACGCCATGTGCCGCATGGTCCAGGCCAACATGGGCGTGGGCATCCTGCCGCAAAACGCCTACGAACTGTTTGGCCGGGCCCTGGGCCTGCACGCCGTGCCGCTGACCGATGACTGGTCCGAGCGGCGCCTGATCCTGGTGGTGCGCAACGAAGACCTGTTGTCGCCGGTCAGCCAGTTATTGTTTGAACATTTGCGTAGCGCCCACGCCCGGGCCTGACAGAAAAGCCCTTCAGCCCATTCGCGTTTCGTTCGCGTTTCGCGAACGCTCGTTGCCAACTGACGATTGGATTTCCCCGCCCTGCCTCCTCTAGCCTTGGCCCACATTCCAAGAACAAGAGGTACACCCCATGACCGCTCCCCTTAGCGGCATCAAGGTCATCGAGATCGGCACGCTGATTGCGGCGCCGTTCGCTGCACGGTTGATGGCCGAGTTCGGTGCCGAGGTGATCAAGATCGAATCCATGGGGCAGGGCGATCCACTTCGCAAATGGCGAAAGCTGCATGAAGGCACCTCGCTGTGGTGGTACTTGCAATCGCGCAACAAAAAATCCCTGGCACTGGACCTCAAGTCCCCCGAAGGCCTGGCGCTGGTCAAGCAGTTACTGGCCGACGCCGACGTGCTCATCGAAAACCTGCGCCCGGGCGGCCTGGAAAAACTCGGCCTGGGGTGGGACGTGTTGCAGGCCCTCAACCCCAAGCTGACCCTGGTGCGCATCTCGGGCTACGGCCAGACCGGCCCCTACCGCGACCGCCCCGGGTTTGGCGCGATCGGCGAGGCCATGGGCGGCATCCGCTACACCACCGGCAACCCTGATTCGCCGCCTGCACGGGTGGGCGTAAGTCTTGGGGATTCGCTGGCGTCGCTGCACGGCGTGATCGGTGCGTTGATGTCGTTGTTGCGGGTCAAGACCGGCCAGGGCAATGGCCAAGTGGTGGATGTGTCACTGGCCGAAAGCGTGTTTAACCTCATGGAAAGCCTGGTGCCCGAATACGACGCCCAGGGCCATGTGCGCGAGCGCAGCGGCGGCGCCTTGCCTGGCATCGCGCCGTCCAACACGTACCTGACCGCCGATGGCGCCTACGTGGTGATCGCCGGCAACAGCGACCCGATCTACAAGCGCCTGATGGCCGCTATCGGTCGGCCTGACCTGGCCGACGCCCCCGAGTTTGCCCACAACGATGGCCGCGCCGCGCAAAGCGGCCGGCTGGACGCGGCCATCACCCATTGGACCAGCAGCTTGCCCATCGACCAGGTGCTGCATGCCCTGGAAGCCGCCGAAGTGCCCGCCGGGCGCATCTATTCGGTGGCCGACATCGTTGCCGACCCGCATTATCAGGCGCGCGACATGCTGCTGCGCGCCGAACTGCCCGGTGGCCTGAGCGTGAAAATGCCCGGCATCGTGCCCAAGCTGTCCGACACCCCCGGCGCCGTGAACTGGCCGGGCCCAAGCCTGGGCCAGCACACCGATTCGGTGCTGCAGGACCTGGGCCTTGCGCCGGCCGATATCCAACGTTTGAGAACCTCGGGAGTGGTGCAATGAAGTCTTACGCAGACCGGTTGATCGTCCAGGAAGTGTCGCCCCGGGACGGCCTGCAAATCGAGCCGACGTGGGTTGAAACGTCGGACAAGATCGCCTTGATCAATGGCCTGTCCGAGGCCGGGTTTTCCCGCATCGAGGCCGGCTCGTTCGTGTCGCCCAAGGCCATTCCGGCCCTGCGTGACGGCGAGCAGGTGTTTCGGGGCATTACGCGCCGCGCCGGGGTGATTTATGTGGCGCTGATCCCCAACCTCAAAGGCGCACAGCGCGCTATCGAGTCGCGGGCCGACGAGTTGAACCTGGTAATGTCTGCCAGCCAGACCCACAACCTGGCCAACCTGCGCATGCGCTGCGAGCAGTCGCTGGCGGCGTTCGCCGACATTGTAAGTTTTGCCGCCGACCACCCGGTTAGCCTCAACGGTAGCCTCGCCACCACCTTTGGCTGCCCGTTTGAAGGGCGGATCGATGAAGACCGCGTGGTGCAGTGGGTCGACGCTTATCAAGCGCTGGGCATCCGAGGCATCAGCCTGGCTGACACCACTGGCATGGCCAACCCGCGCCAGGTGGAGCGCTTGGTCAAACGCGTGCTGGAGCGGGTGTCGGCCAGCGACCTGACCCTGCATTTTCACAACACCCGTGGCCTGGGGTTGTGCAACGTGCTGGCGGCCTACGAGGCCGGTGCCCGGCGCTTTGACGCGGCGCTCGGCGGCCTGGGCGGCTGCCCGTTTGCGCCGGGGGCGTCGGGCAATATCTGCACCGAAGACCTAGTCAACCTGTGCGACGAAGTCGGTATCCCCACCGGCATCGATCTGGCGCACCTGCTCAAGCTGTCACGGCAACTGCCGGCCCTGCTGGGCCATGAACTGCCCGGCCAGGTGGCCAAGGCCGGGCGCAATTGCGATTTGCATCCGCCACCGGCCTACATCGCAACGCTGTAAGCCCCCACCAGACAACAAAAACAATCGGGCGCCTGCGGGCAGTCCTTCTGGAGAAAACACATGAGCCTCAATACGTTGGAGGCCGGCGCTCGCCCGGCCGATGCCGTCGATCCGATCAAAGCCGTGGTCAACAAAGTGGCGTGGCGCCTGATGCCACTGATCATGGTGTGCTACCTGTTCGCCTTTTTTGACCGCATCAATATCAGCTTCGCCAAGTTCCAGTTGCAGGCCGACCTGGGCTTGAGCAACACCGCCTACGGGTTGGGAGCGGGGCTGTTTGTGGTCGGGTACGTGATCTTTGAAGTGCCGAGCAACATGATGCTGTACAAGGTCGGCGCGCGGCGCTGGATCGCGCGGATCATGTTGTCCTGGGGGCTGGCCACGGCCGCCATGGTGTTTGTCACGGCCGAATGGCAGTTCTACGTGCTGCGCTTTCTGATCGGCGCGATGGAGGCCGGGTTTGCGCCGGGGGTGCTGTTTTACCTGACCTTGTGGTTCCCGCAGGATTTCCGTGGGCGGATCACGTCCATGCTGTTTCTGGCGTCGGCCTTTGCGGGCCTGGTGGGGGCACCGTTTTCGGGGCTGGTGCTGGAGCATCTGGACGGCGTGCTGCAGATGCGCGGCTGGCACTGGTTGTTCCTGCTCGGCGGCCTGCCGTGCGTGGTGTTGGCGTGGGCGGTGCTGACGCGGTTCAAGGACCGTATCGAGGACGCCGACTGGCTGTCGGCCGAGGAGAAAACCCTGCTGGCCAGCCGCATCGCGGTGCATGAGGTGCACAAGAAGGGCTCGTTGCTTCAGGCGCTGCGCATTCCCGGTTTCCTGATGCTGGGGTTGATCTACTTCTTGATTCAGGTGGCGTCCTACGGCCTGAATTTCTGGGCGCCACAATTGATTCGCAGCACGGGCATTCAAAGCCCGGTGACGATCGGGTTGCTGACGGCTGTGCCTTACATTTGCGGGGCGATCACCATGGTGGTGATCGGTCGCTGGTCGGATGCGACCGGCGAGCGTCGCAAGTTTGTCTGTGGCCTGGTGACCTTGGGCGCGGTCGGGTTTTTCTGCGCGGGCCTGTTTGATGACCACACCACGTTCCTGATCGTGGCCCTGGGCCTGTTGGGCGCTGGCATCATCGCCGCGATCCCGACCTTCTGGACGCTGCCCCCCAAACTGCTGGCCGGTGCGGGCGCAGGCGCGGCGGGCGGGATCGCGCTGATCAACACCTTGGGGCAACTGGGCGGCATCGTCAGCCCGGTGATGGTCGGCCGCATCAAGGACCTGACCGGCAGCACCACCCCGGCGCTGTATGCAATTGGTGTCTTTGCGCTGATTGCCGCCGCATTGCTGCTGTGGGGCTTACCGCAAAAGCTGCGCACGTCCGACAAGCGCTGACGCTTATTCACGCGGCGGCCAGGGCTTTGGCCGGGGCCGCGCTGAACTGAATCAAGGCTACCCCGGCGATCAACATCAGCGCCCCGAGCACCCGGGGCGCGTTCAATTCCTTCTGGGCCAGACCGAGCAGGCCGAAGTGGTCGAACACCAACGACACCAGGATCTGCCCGGCCAAGGCCAGCGCCACAAAGCCGGACGCGCCCAACTTGGGCAACAGAATCAACGCCAGCGACACAAAACACACCCCGAATATGCCGCCTGCCCACATCCACAGGGGGGCCTGTCTGATAAACGCCAGGTCCGGCAGCGGCAGGCGCATCGCCAGCATCAGCGGCAACAACACGATCAGGCTCACCAGCAACGACGCCAACGTGGCCCATAACGGATGGCCCAGGCCCCGGCCCAAATGCGCATTGATCGCCCCCTGAAACGGCACCGCTGCACCGGCCAGCGCCGCCAACAAGCCCAAACCACTCCACTGCCACATCGTCATCAGGTGTCTCCCGAAAATTTTTGTGGACTGTAGGGTATTCGTCGAGCAAATTTAAATTCCAAGTTCTTATAGTCGATATGCACCTGATGAATGATCTTCGCCGGATTGATCTGAACCTGTTGGTCATTCTCGACGCCTTGCTCAGCGAGCAGCACGTAACGCGCGCGGCCGAGCGCCTGCACCTGAGCCAACCGGCGGTGAGCCACGCGCTGGCGCGTTTGCGCGACGTGCTCGGCGACCCGCTGCTGGTCCGCCAGGGCGGCGGCCTGGTGCCCACGCCCCGGGCGCTGGAACTGGCCACCCCGCTGGCCGATGCCCTGGCGCAAGTGCAGGCACTGCTGGCGCCTAACCGGTTTGAGCCACTGCTTGCCCAGCGCACGTTTCGCCTGGCGATGTCAGACTACGGCGCGGCCCTTTTGCTGCCCCCGCTGATGCGCACCTTGCGCCGCGAGGCACCGGGCATCCGGTTACAGATGATCCACACCAGCCGCGAGGGCATGCTGGAGGGCCTGCTCAATGGTGAAATCGACGTGTCTGCCGGGGTCTTTCCCGACATGCCCGCGGAACTGCGCAGCACGCCGCTGTTCAACGAGCACTACGCCTGCCTGGTGGACCGCGAAAGCCTGCCGCCGGGCGGCACCCTGGACCTGCTCACTTACCTGGCGCGCCCCCACGTCCTGCTGGAAATGCGCGGCAGCGGCACCGTGGAAATCGACCGGGCGCTGACAGCGATTCACGAGCGGCGCCATGTGGCCGTCAGCCTGCCGCATTGGGGCATTGCGCCGCAGTTGATCCCAGGTACGGACCTGATCCTGACCGTGTCCTCGCGCGGCCTGCTGAACATTGATCACCGGCACTTGCTGATCGCACCGGTGCCGTTTCATATTCCGTCTTTCGAGTTTGTGCTGGCGTGGCATTCGCGGCGGGGTGGGGATTTGGGGTTGCAGTGGTTGCAGGAGCGGATTGCTGGGGTGTTGGTGGCTCGGTCCTGATAAACACACCCTGACCTCGCGCTTGCTAGCCTGTCGCGACCGGCCTTATGCGGGTATGAAATTTTACCCGCCGCTGTGAAACATGCAGAATCAATCGATTCGTTTTTTCTGTCAGAGCCTCTTTTTATGACGCCATCCTTGTTGTTCGCCGTGATCGTTTCGGGGTTTATCTATGGCATCACTCCCGGGCCCGGGGTGCTGGCGGTGTTTGGTATTGGCGCTGCCCGTGGGCGTCGGGCCGGCGCCGGTTTTTTGTGCGGGCATCTGTTGGGCGATGTGATGTGGTGCAGCACCGCGCTGGTGGCGATTGTCGGGGCGCGGGAAATTGGCAGCAGTGCGTTTGACGTGCTGGGTGTGCTCAGCGGCCTGTACCTGTTCTGGCTCGGCTGGCGTGCGATCCGCACCCGGCAGCGCAGCGGCGACGCGCCTCTGGGCGCGGCCCGGCAACCGTTCTGGCATGGCATCGTGTTTGGGCTGACTAACCCCAAGGCCTACCCGGTGGCGGTAGCGACGTTTACCGCGCTGCTGTCCAGCCGCGCCGAATTGCTGACCTGGGCGATGCTGCCCTGGCTGATTGTGTTGAGCTTTTTGGGCGGCGTGCTGGCCTACGCGATTCTGATCGGCGTAGTGGGCGCGCGGCAGGTGCGTACGGTGTATCAACGCCACGAAGTGATGATCACCCGCCTGTGTGGCGTGATGTTTATCGGCTTTGCCATCAACGCCCTGGCCCATGCATTGCCGGGCCTGTTTGCCAGTAAAACCTAGGCCAAACGGCTACCGTTCGTCGTACTGGCGAGTTTTTTCTAAACCTTTGCGGCGTTGAAAATTCCAATTGAAGGCGGGGGCCGGGCTCCCGTTTCTGTTTATTACCTGGAGGACCCGAACATGAGCCGCATGGCTATCCGGTTACGCACCGCCAGTTTTGCGATGCTGCTGGGCCTCGGCGCCGGCAATGCTTTCGCCCAGTCGCCCGCCGAGTTTATCGAGCAGGCCTCGGCCACCGGGACGGCCGATATCGAAACCAGCCGCATGGCCCACGCCAAGACCTCGTCCCAAGAGATCAAGGATTACACCATCGAGGTCATCAACGAACGCACCCAGGCCAATCAGCATCTGGCGGCGCTCGCCAAGAAACTCGACCTGCCCGTGGCGCCACGGGACAAGATCGTCGACAAGGCCGAAACCCTGATGCCGCAACTCAAGGACGGCGACTCGTTTGACGCGGCTTACACCGCGCAACAGATCAAGGCCAATGAAGAGGCCATCGCGCTGTTCAAGCAAGAGGGCGCCGACTCGGACATCCCGGAACTGAAGGCGTTGGTGGACGAGACGTTGCCCAAGCTTGAGGAGCGTTTGCAACGGGCGCGTGCGCTGGCGTCAACCTATGGCAAGGGCCGTCAAAACGACGGCTGATGTGCACAGCCTGCAAGCCTGAAAACGGCGGTTGGAGGGCTCCAACCGCCGTTTTTTTACGCCTGGTTCAGGTCTGTCCGAGCGTTTGGTGCATCCTCCACCGCGTCACCGCAGCCACCGTCTAGCTGGACCGTGTTGTCCCGGCCGATGCTCCGATATTGTTGGCGCAGTTTTTCCAGCTCTTTGCGGTCCAGGCCGTCGAGGCTCAGCACGGCGTTTTGCGCATCCTGGGACACACGCAGCAGCTCGTCGATCTTGATATGCAGGATGTCGTTGTCGCGGTTTTGTGTGTTCTGGATCAGGAACACCATCAGAAACGTGATGATGGTGGTCGAGGTGTTGATGATCAGTTGCCAGGTGTCGTTGTAGTGGAAGTAGGGGCCGCTGAGGCTCCAGGCCAGAATCAGCGCCACTGCCGCATAAAACGTCTTGGGGCTGCCTGCCCAGCGGGACAGGGATTGTGAGACGGCGGAGAATTTCATGACCAAGTTCCTTGAACGGCGGGTGATGAAATACTGACCGCAGCGCAGCTCTGAAATTTCTTTTTACATTTGCTCGCCTTCCAGCGCCAACAGGAATTGCTTGGCCGCAAGCCCACCAGCAAACCCGGTGAGCCCGCCGGACGCACCAATCACCCGGTGGCACGGCGCAATGATCGAAATAGGGTTGCGCCCGTTGGCCGCCCCCACGGCTCGGACGGCCTTCGGGTTGCCGATCTGCTGGGCGATCTGGCTGTAGCTGCGGGTTTCGCCAAAAGGAATGGTGAGCAGCGCCGCCCAGACCTTTTTCTGGAACTCGGTGCCGGCAAACTCCAGTTCCAGCTCGAAGCGGTTGCGCGTCCCGGCGAAGTACTCGGTCAACTGGCGCTCGGTTTCTGCCAGCACGGCGTTGTGACCGGCCTGGTGCAACGGGCCCAGGCGCACCCGGTTGGCGCGCTCGTTTTCCCACAGGATGGCGGCCAGTTTGTCATTGCGGGACACCAGCGTCAGTTCGCCCACGGGGGAGGGCATGAGCGTGAATTGGCAGGACATGGTCGAGCTCCATCGGCAAAGTCAGGGTTGCACTGTAAGTGCATCAGAAGGTGTGGGCACTACGTTTCTTGCGGTCAAATACGCAGGCTAGGCGTGCCAGTCATACCAGTGGGAAAACATCGGATACCCATAACTCCAGCCCAGGTAATAAAGCCCCATGAGCACCGACGGGGTCGAAAGCATGACCAGCGAGGTCAGGTTGAGCAGCGCCATCGCGGTTGCGAATGCTACCAACACCCGACCGCCCTGACGCGAGGCAAGCCAGGCGCCATATGCCGACGAGGCAACGGCGACCAGGCTCACCGCCAAGGCCAGCCCGAACGGCAGTCGTGCCAGGGCGAGCAACAAGGGGAGCACCACGACCAGGCCGATGACCTTTCTGGCGATGGATCCTGGACGCGGTGACGCTGTGTGGTTCATGGGGCGTGCCTGATGGTGTGCAGAATTGGCCACGATCATTGCAACGTGCGCCGGTGGCTGCATCAGAGTTTGCTTAAGGGGCTCAGCGGTCTTCCTGCAACACTTTGAGCGCCGCCGAGGCCAAGAAGCCCGAGCGGCTTTTTTCTTCCGGGTGATGCAGCACATAGTCATCGATCCGGTTCAACAGATAACCGGGCAGGGTGATGTTGAGTTTTTGGGCTTTACCCAGGTACTTGGTGACATCGATGTCCACCACTGCCCACGTGCACCCGGCGTAGTGCGGGTTGGCGGCGTGCAGGGTGACTTTTTGCGCGGGAGGAATCGGCGCGCCGTCCTCCGCGAGGATTTCAAAGTGACCTTCGATGGCTTCGCGGGCCATGGCCATGGCGTCGTCCAGGTCGTCGCCCGCCGAGAAGCAGCCAGGAATGTCCGGGACTTCCACACCCCAGGCGTGGTTTTCGTCACCGTTTGTAATTGCGATGGGGTACAGCATGCGTGGTGTCCTCCGGGCCCGTTCAACTGAGCAGGGCCTGTTTCAAAATGCTCTTGGCGGTCTTGTCGAGCAGGTCTTTCTTGGGATGGGGAATGGTCACCAACCCGGGTTTGGTCGGGTGCCTGAAGTGGTGATGGCTGCCGCGTGTCCTGACCAGATACCAACCGTCCGCAACGATATGACCTATCAAATATCGACTGTCCACATCACCTCCTTGTGGTGTGTGTTGGTGATGACTATAACCACTGAAAATAATTTATCAACACTCTACCTACCAACGGTCAGCGACCGACAGCGCGGGGCAGGTGCTCAATGCAGTGTATGAGGGGGTTGGAAGGCTGCTTGACGCAGGTGTTGCGAGGCTTTTCAACCCCGTTGGCGAGCGGGCGCCACGTCATCAATGACCGTCAGGAACGCTTCGACCATCGGGCTTGCGCCCTGGGCCTGCGTGAGTACCAGCAGCGGGGCACAGGCGTCGGCATCCGTCAGCGGCCGGTAAGTGACCCCTGTGTTCATCAGGCTGCGGGTGCAGTCTGGCACCAGCGCAACCCCTTGCCCGGCGGCCACCAGGGCGATGATCGAGGTGATCTGCCGCCCGGTGGGCCCCGGGCGCAGAGGCAGGCCGCTGCGCCGGTAAAGCTGCTCGATGGACTGGTTGAGCCCGGAGCCGTAATCGGCGGGAAACAGGACCAGCGGGTAGGCGCTGATCTGCGCCAGGCTGAAAGCAGTCCCCTACCAAGATCCGCGATTGGTCAAAAAGTGCTAGTGGGCGTTCAGTTCGTGATAGATTCTGCTGCCCACGAGAGCTTTTGACAGGACGTCACCATGGCCAAGCCGGCTGCGCGTAAGAGCGACCCATCTAGCTGCCCTTTACCAGGGCACGGCATCAACTCCATCGCCACAGGTTCTTCTGATGTGTTTTTTGACGGTTTACCCGCTGCGCGTCAGGGGGATACATGCACCTGTGGCAGTGCGCTGTCCTCTGGTCTGTCTTCCACTGTTTTCATAAACGGCAAGAATGCCGCGACCATCGATACCGCCGGTACCCATGGCAGCATTGTAATCGGCGGATCGTCGACAGTGATCATTGGTGATACTCACTCACCTTGTGAGTTTATCCCGCCTGAGCCTATAGCTGGGCATGCTAGGTGGATCGCCTTCAGAATTCCTGCTGACGAGAGCTATAAAGGCTCATCGTGTACTGCGCATTTCGAAGACGGTTCTTCGCTTCCCGGTGTGTTTGATGAAAACAACGCGGTTAAATTCTCTAACCCATCAGGCAAGACGTGCGTGATGCTCAAGTTTGAAGAGCAAGCATTCGCAGCGTCCTCTTCTCTGACCGAGGGTCTTTTGAATACAATTTTAGGATAAGGATCATCCTATGACAGAGCCGTACATTGTCACGGGTAGCTATGTTGTTCAGCGTGAGCATGCCTTGCGAGACTCACCCCTCGACAGAGCGTTAGAGCTAATGGAGGGCGCTGCACTGAGATTTTCTTTGGATGCCATCTCTGACGAGAAAATCAGGGCTAGCTATCTGAGGAACATTAAACGCATGTCTCAGCAAACGATGGAGGACGTGAAAGCAGGAAAGATAACAGCGCAAGAAGGTGTAGCGTTCAGCCATGAAATGCGAAACAAAATTTTGGTGGAGCATCGCAAGTGGACTTCTGCGCAGGGCCTGGCAGTAGTACAAAGGAAGAAAAAAGACGGTAGGACATTAAAATGGCTTATGGATCGTTATTCCAACGATCTCTTCAAAAAAAGTTATGAAAGCCTTTCAGCTGCAGAGCAAAAGAAGGTTCATTACACCATTTTGGAAGCCGCTGGCCGGGATGATGCCAAATTCACGAAAGGCACTAAAAAAATGCTGATCATGGGCAAGCTTGGCGTTCTCGTAACCGCTGCGCTGGCAACTTATCAAATCCTGAACGCCGAAAACAAACCCAAAGAAACGGCCCGACAAGGCCTCATTGTCGGAGGAGGCGCGTTAGGCGGCGTACTGGCTGGAATGGGCGTCAGTGCATTATGTGGCCCAGGAGCACCGATTTGCGCAATTGCCGTCGTCTTGGTTGGATCAGTAGCCGGTGGCGTCGCGGGCGGCGTGGTAGCGGGCTCGCTTGATGAGGAACTGGAGGAGTTTTCGCATTGGGACATTTTCTGACCGAGCCACAACTGACAGAGGTCAGATCCGCACTGTCTGAGCCATTCAACTATTTTCCGACCGATTACGACTACGTCGCGCGCCAAGTCAAAGGCATCGATCCTGACGTACTGTGCGAAATCTTTTTTTCGGAGGTAGCGCCAGTGTGCTTCTCCAACATTGCAGCAGCCTTGCCCTCTGTCTGGACAGGCTTTGACCCCGACTGGCTCAGAGTTACGATCGAGGAAAGGCTGGCGGCGCGTGAGCATAATTGGCTACGCAGGCAGTTTGATAAGGTGCTGGTTCTATGGTTGAAGTATAACTACGACTATATGTGGAAGGAGATTGCTTGCAGACTTTGATCCTGAACGGAAATGGACTTTTGATTCGCTGATTTTCTTCAAAATCATCAATCTAGCTGGCTTCACTTTGTGCTTATAACAGATCCCATTTATCGGTTGTTACCAACCATAGGCCGCCAAAAGTGACTGAACACTCACTGCACTCTTCATATCGTGAGAAGCTAATCGAACATTTGCTCGTTGGTGAGTTACTAAAACTCTCATGGAAAAATAAAGATTTCAGTCTTGAAATTTCTAAGCCGGAGGTTGATAGATCTGGCTACGACATCATTGCTGAAGCAAATGGTATTATTAGGCATATTCAACTTAAAGCCACATTTACTGGGTCGGCTACGGCGTCGCATAAGATTCACATTTCGTTAGCAAAGAAACCGTCTGGCTGCGTAGTATTGATCTACTTTGATAATGATACACTTGAGCTTGGACCATTTTATTATTTTGGTGCTAGGCCGGGTCAACCACTGCCTAGCCTAGAAGATTTAAAAACCGCCAAACACACGAAAGGTGATACAGCTGGCATTAAGCTGGAAAGACCAAATATTCGCATATTGAACAAAGGTAGCTTCGTTAAGCTGAAAACCATAAATGAACTATACAGCCAGTTGTTTGGAAACATGAAAAGGGGACAGATTTATTTTTCTAAAAAATAAATCTGTCCCTTTTTCCCTTTTTCCTTCATACCTTCAGTTTCAACACGTGCAGGATGACAGTCCTTTGGCGTGGGCGAGTCTTGATTACAGGACTACATCTTTGTCTTTCAACGCGATTTCTATCACCTGCTCTGGGGATAGTTGCTGTGGATAATCTGCTTCATCGAAGTATTCGTCTGGCCAGAAGATCAGATCGGATATGCGTTCATTGGGTATGTTGATTGCCAACATGCTGAATCGCCCCGGGTTTTCTAGACACTCTCCAGGCTCGCTGCGTAACGCTTTTCA
>NZ_JBSVWN010000036.1:0-62549 GCF_054071325.1 Pseudomonas sp. SDO5215_S409
GGCCTGCCTGACGGCAGGCCGTTACCGGCCCGCACACAAAAAATCTGACAGTCCCAACTGAATTGCAGCTCGGGTTACAAATTCCATGCGCTCGCCTTTGTTTGCCAAATCTGCACTTGCATTCCCACTAAAAGCTATCTTTCTGCTGTCGGATGCTTTGCACTGGCTTGTCAGTGTGAGCTGTATTTCTTCCGAGAGACCTGAATACATACCTGTGACCACTGACAGTACATCACCTGCTTGTGTGCCTCGCATTAAACGGGCGAAATGAGAGACGTCGTACATGGCTGGCTGGAGAATATTTAATTGTTCGTGTCGAGCCATCTGGAAAACACTTTCACTGATTTTTCCGTGGGCGATGAGTGAAAACGTTTGAGAAATTTCAAAATGGGCAATTCCAAACTCTACCTTGTCTGCAATGGGCCAAAGCACTTCACTTTTTAGATCTCTTCGGCTGGGCAGACACTGCTCCAGTTCTTCATACCCTCGCACCATAAAAAACCGATGCAACGGATACACATCCAGAAAAATCGCTGTATTTCCAAGCGCCAACATCTCCTGAACATACTGCAATTCCTCTTGCAGCATTGTTATCACGCCGCTCAGTAATGGATCACTCGCCATGGGCACCGGATTCTGTTGCTTGAGCTCATTCCACTCTTTCCAGTACTCGGACTTTGGGCGTGATTTGTTCATCACGATGCGTTCATACAGATCCTGAGGCGCATTGTGTCTGAGCGTTTTATAAGCCCTTTTTTCCGCCTCGATTCGCTCTTGTAGCGTGGCGGCATGCAACAACCCACACCCCACCTGCTTCGACGCAAACGCCGCCAACCCCGCCCATTGAAACCGCTCATCCGCCAGCCACAGCTGCGCATACGCGGCGTTGATCTTGCGGTTGCGCGCCTGTGGGTCGGCGATCAGAACGCCGCCGGGGGCGATCCAGTCTTGGGCTTCTTGCTGGAAGCGGCGCCACAGGCAGTTGCAGGTCAGCAGCGGAACTTCGATGCGGGTGGTCGGGTTGGGGCCGTCGGTGAGGGTTTCGCGTTTGCAGTCTGACAGTTCGCGGGTGCTGTCCCAGAGTTTTTTCATGTCCAGGTCGTGGGGCGCCAGGCAGTGTGCGGTCATGGGGTGCTTCCTTGAGTTCCGACAGGCCAGCGCACGACGGCGAGGCCAGGTTGCTGGGTGACGACGCTTTGGGTCATGCCTTGGGGGCTGGTCTGGCCGTTGACCCGGCGGCCTTCGGCGGTTTCGATTTCGTAGGCTTGCCTGGCGATGGGCTCGCCGTTGCCCATGCGGACGGCTTTGAATTCCACCAGGGGCTGGCCCAGGATCGGCAGCGGCGGGGTGAACGGCGCCGGGGTGTGCGTGTCGCCGATCAGGATGCTGGCGGACCCGCCGAGGATGACACCGCCGTGATCGGTCGTGCCATCTCGTGTCATGGCGTTGCGGCCATTGATGAAGACGGTCGAGGAAAACCCGCCACTGAGGGCTTGGCCGCAGGTGCAGGTGTCACCGAGGCGGGCGGCGGGGAGCCCGTCGAAGATGACATCGGGCGAACCGCTGGTGATCGGGTGGGTGCCATGGCCCGGTAAGGGGCAGGTGGCAAGGTCTGTAGCGCGGGCGGCGGGTTTGCCGGACATGGGCGTTCCTTTGAATGTTTTTTGGCTGAGTCGCGGACCCTAAATAGCGCTATGGGGAGGATCAAGCCTCCAGGGCCGGGCAGCAAAAAACAGGAACGTTCCTTATGTGCGGCGGTATTTATCTGTAGGAAAGGGCAGCGATTACCGCCCCGCCAGCGCACCCTGATACAGCACCGGCCCCGTCGGTTGCCCGGTGGTCGAGCCGCCGTGTGGCTCCAGGCTGATGGCCAGTGTCAACGGGGTGCGCAGCAGTGCTTGCTGCTGTGGGCTCAGGTCCATCCGGCCTTGAGCGGAGGCCGGCAGCACCCCGAGGGACACCGGCTTGCCGTCGGGCGGGATCGCCCACAGTTCCAGGTCCCGCGTGGGCGCTATCGCCGCGAGGGCCAGCGGTTCGATTTGCAGGTAGTCGGCAAACGCCTTGATGTGCAGCGCCGGTTGATGCGCTGCGCTGACCAGCGTGGCGTTGTATTGCAGGCCGCTATCGCGCTGGTACAGCACGCCCACCAGCAGGGCGATGACCAGCCCGCAGGCGGCCGCCAGCAGTTTGGCGTTGCGCCACCATCGCCGTTTGGTCGGGACGTGCAGCACCTGCGGCGCGATACGCGCCTGAATGCCCTGCCACACATGCTCGGGCACCGGCCGTTCGGGCAGGGCCCCGGTGAGGCTGGCGAGCGCGTCTTGCCAGTGGCCCAGCTCACGCCGCAGGTGGGCGTCGTTCAGCAGCAGCTGTTCAAAGCGTCGGCGCGCGGTGGCGGGCATCAGGCCAATCGCATAGTCGGCCGCCAGGGCGCGGCGCAGGGCGGTTGTCTGGTAGTTCATGATTCAAGGCACCTGCGCAAGCGCTCCAGGCCCCGGCGGACCCAGGACTTGACCGAGCCCAGCGGCGCGGCCAGGTGCCTGGCCAGTTCCGAGCCACTCAGGCCCTGGAAGTAGGCCAGGGTAATCGAGCGGCGCTGCATGCCTTCCAGGCTTTCCAGGCAGCGGTTGAGGGCACCGGCTTCGCGCGCGCGGTCGAGTTGTTCGTGCGCCCCGGGGCTTTCGTCGACCAGTGCATCTTGCTGGCCGTCTTCCAGCGGTTGTTCGCGGTGTTTGCGCAGCTGGTCGATGGCCAGGTTGCGCGTGATGTTGGTCATCCAGGTCATCGGTGCCGACAGGTGCGGCTCGTAGCGCGCGGCGTTGTACCAGATCCGCACAAAGCTTTCTTGCAGCACGTCTTCGGCCAGGTCCTGGCGGCTCATGAAGCGCAACGCAACGCCATGCAGGCGCGGGGACACCGCGCGGTAGAGCGCTTCAAACGCCTGGCGATCGCCCAGCGCGCAGCGGGCCAGCCAGTGGCGGAGTTGATCGGTGTCGACGGCGCTGATGGGGCTTCTCCTGGCGCTGGGGGGCACGCGGCGGGGCGACGCACGGAAGCGGTTGCCGGCAAAGGGTAGTTCAGCTCGTGCATTCATTCCATCCACCGCCGTGCTGCTGTTAGCGGATATACGCAGCGCGGGTGGATTTGGATGCAGGGATTTTTCTGAACTAATCTGCGCCCGGGAACATTCGTACACGATGCCCGTCAAACGGCTGCTTTCAGTTCTTACCTATCGAGGTTGCACGATGAAGATTTCACGCGGTTTTGCCCTGTCCTGCCTGCTGACCGTCGCGGCCAGCCCGGTGTTCGCGGCAGGTTTCAGCCTGGGTGACGTGGCCAACGCCGTTTCCGGCGCCCAAGGTGGCGACAAGGCCGCCGCCGCCGCCCCGACCTCGCAGACCGCCGGCCTGCTGAGCGCGTTGACCTCGCAATTGAACGTGACCCCCGAGCAGGCCGTGGGCGGTACGGGCGCCATGCTGGGCCTGGCCAAGAACCAGTTGGGTGGCGGGGATTACTCCCAACTGACCAAAAGCGTGCCAGGCCTGGACAAGCTGTCGGGCAGCAACGCCCTGGGCAGCCTCGGCGCGTTGAGCGGCATGCTCGGCCAGACCGGCGGCAGCAAGACATCCGGCCTGGACGGCGTGCTGGGTAACGTGAAAGACACCGGCGACCTGAACACCGCGTTCAGCGCCCTGGGCATGGATGACAGCATGATCGGCAAGTTCGCCCCGGTGATCCTGCAATACCTGGGCGGCCAGGGTGCCAGCACGTCGGTGCTGGGCAAGCTGGGCAGCATCTGGGGCGTTTGATCTTTTATTTGAGTAATGTTGTGTAGCATTCGTGAGGGAACGCTGTGGGACCGTTCGCCACACAGGGAGACCGCCTTGGGATAACGCGACAAGCCAAGGCGGGTTCATTAACCCCTGATGTAGGAACGACCTTATGAATATTGCAAATGCTGCGAGTTTCAACCCTGCTCACTGCGAACTCGCTCTGCGTCCGCAGGCAAGCTTGATCGGCGCCGTCGCCACGTTTAGCGAAGAAGAACGGCTCAATGCCCTGGCGGACGCGGTGAGTCGACAAGACACCATGACCCGCAAGTTCGTCCAGCCCCTGGGCCATGGCCTGAAAGACCGCGGCCTGTAATTGCGTCAAGACGTGGCGGTTTCGCGCTTCAACTGGCGAATTCGCTCGTCCTTCTCCCGCCAGAGCTGGTTGACCCAGCTCTGGACGGTCTGGCGAAACGCCGGATCATTCTCGTAATCGCCCTGCCACAACGCCGGGTCCAGCTCGCGGGTCTGGATGTCCACGATCACCTTGGGCACGGCGCCGCTGATCAAGTCCCAAAAGCCTGGGATCTTGTCCTGCGGGTACACCACGGTCACGTCAAGGATCGCGTCCAGCTGTTCGCCCATGGCGGCCAGCACAAAGGCCACCCCACCGGCCTTGGGCTTGAGCAAGTGATCGAACGGTGACACCTGCTGCTTGCGCTTGCTCTCGCTGAATCGCGTGCCTTCCAGGTAATTGACCACCGTCACCGGCTGGCACTTGAACAGCTCGCAGGCCTGCTGGGTGATTTTCAGGTCCTGGCCTGCCAGCTCCGGGTGCCTGGACAGGAACGCCTTGCTGTAGCGCTTCATGAACGGGTAGTCCAGCGCCCACCACGCCAGGCCCAGCAGCGGCACCCAGATCAGTTCCTTTTTAAGGAAAAACTTGAAGAACGGCGTGCGGCGGTTGAGGGTCTGGATCAGCGCCGGGATGTCGACCCACGACTGGTGGTTGCTGATCACCAGGTAAGACGTGTCGCTGCGCAGGCCGTTGTCGCCACGGATGTCCCATTGGGTGGGGATGCAGCGGGCGAAGATCAGCTTGTCGATTTCGGCCCAGGTTTCGGCGATCCACATCACGGCCCAGGAGGCGTAGTCACGGGAGCGGCCGGGGGCGACCAGCTTGAGCAGGGCAAACACCATCAGCGGGCCGATCAGGATCAGGGTGTTGAGCAATAGCAGCAGTGTGACGAAACTGCCGGTGAGCAGGCGGCGCATAGGCAACTCTTGTGGGGTCATGGGGGCGCGACATGATAAGCAGCTTCTGTCTAGAGGCCAAATCGCAGATGTGAGGATGAATGTTTCACGCAAGCCCCGGTATGCTTGGCGCTCAACTCAGCAGCGGTTGTGCGGTCTACAAAGTCACCTACCCCTTTCAAGGAAACCACCTACGTGAAATCCATCCTTGCCCTGCTCACCCTCGTGGCCTTGCCCGTCATGGCCGCCGAGCCGACGCTGTATGGCCGCTACGAATACATCCAACTCCCGGAAATCGGCGAAACCTTCAAGGCCAAGATGGACACGGGCGCGCTGACCGCCTCGCTGTCGGCCCGGGACATCGAGACGTTTACCCGCGACGGCGACGACTGGGTGCGCTTTCGCCTCGGCGGCAAGGACGCCGGCAACAAGGTCTACGAGCACAAGGTGTCGCGCATCAGCAAGATCAAGAGCCGCGCCGACGAGGACGATGACAAGGACGAACCCGCCGTGGCCAAGCGCCCGGTGATCGACCTGGAGATGTGCCTGGGCGACGTCAAGCGCACGGTGGAGGTCAACCTCACCGACCGCAGCAGCTTCAATTACCCGCTGCTGATCGGCGCCAAGGCCCTGCGCGAGTTCGGCGCGGCGGTGAACCCGGCGCGGCGCTACACCGCCGACAAGCCGGACTGCTGAGCCGCGCCATGGCCCATATCCTGATTGTCGAAGACGAAGCCGCCATTGCCGACACCCTGGTGTTCGCCCTGCAAGGCGAAGGCTTCACCACCACCTGGCTGAGCCTGGGCCAGGCGGCGCTGGCGCACCAGCGGCAAACCCCGGCGGACTTGATCATCCTCGACATTGGCCTGCCAGACATCACCGGGTTTGAAACCTGCAAGCAATTGCGCCGTTTCAGCGAGGTGCCGGTGATGTTTCTCAGCGCCCGTGACGGCGAAATTGACCGCGTGGTGGGCCTGGAGATCGGCGCCGACGACTACGTGGTCAAGCCCTTCAGCCCACGCGAGGTGGCGGCGCGGGTCAAGGCGATCCTCAAGCGCATGGGCCCAGGGCCTGCGCCGGAGCTGTTCCAGGTGGACCTCGAACGGGTGCAGATCAGCTACCGGGGCCAGGCGCTGAACCTCACCCGCCATGAGTTTCGCCTGCTCCACTGCCTGCTCGAACAGCCCGAGCGGGTGTTCAGCCGCGAGCAACTGCTGGACGCGGTGGGCGTGCCGGCGGATGCGGGCTACGAGCGCAACATCGACAGCCACATCAAGAGCCTGCGCAGCAAATTGCGTGCGGTGGCGGCGCAGGCCGAGCCCATCCAGACCCATCGCGGTCTGGGCTACAGCTACAGCCCGGGCAACAGCTGATGCGCCTGGGGCTGCGGTTTTTTCTGGTGTACGCGCTGTTCATCGGCCTGACCGGCTACTTTGTGCTCAACACCGTGATGAAGGAAATCCGCCCCGGCGTGCGCCAGTCCACCGAGGAAACCCTGGTGGACACCGCCAACCTTCTGGCCGAAATCCTGCGCGACGATGTCAAGCACGGCACCCTCGGGCAGAGCCACTGGCCGCAGCTGCTCAAGGCCTACGGCGAACGCCAGCCGGGCGCGAACATTTGGGGCTTGCCGAAAAACCAGGTCAACCACCGCATTTACGTGACCGATGCCAAGGGCATCGTGCTGCTCGACTCCACCGGCGAGGCGGTGGGCGAGGACTATTCGCAATGGAACGACGTGTACCTGACCCTGCGCGGCGAGTACGGCGCGCGCTCCACCCGCAGCGAGCTCGATGACCCCAATTCGTCGGTGATGCACGTGGGGGCGCCGATCCGCGATAACGGCCAGGTGATTGGCGTGGTCACCGTGGCCAAGCCCAACAGTTCGCTGCAACCCTATGTGGACCGCACCGAAAGCCGCCTGCTGGCCTACGGCGCGGGGCTGGTCGTGCTGGGCCTGCTGTTCGGTGCGCTGTTGTCGTGGTGGCTGAGCGTGGCGCTGCACCGGCTCACCGCGTATGCCCAGGCGGTGAGCGAGGGGCGCCGCGCCGAACTGCCGCGTTACCGGGGCGGCGAGTTGGGGCAGTTGTCCACCGCCGTCGAGCACATGCGCACGCAGTTGGAGGGCAAAGCCTACGTCGAGCGCTATGTGCACACACTGACCCATGAGTTGAAAAGCCCGCTGGCGGCGATTCGCGGCGCGGCGGAATTGCTGCAAGGGCAGATGTCACCGGCCCAGCAACAGCGCTTCGTGAGCAACATCGACAGTGAAAGCGCACGCCTGCAACAACTGATCGAACGCCTGCTGAACCTGGCGCAAGTGGAACAGCGCCAAGGCCTGGAAGAACAGACCGCCGTGCCCCTGGCGGCCCTGGTGGACGAAGTGCTCGAGGCGCAATACGCACGTCTGGAGGCGGGTGGCTTGCAGGTGCAGCAACAGATTGCGGCGGATGTGCAGCTGTTTGGCGAGCCGTTCCTGTTGCGCCAGGCCTTGGGCAACTTGCTGGAAAACGCCCTGGACTTCACCCCGCCCGGCGGCACGTTGCGGTTTGCGGCGCGGCGCCAGGGCAAGCAGGTCGAGTTGAGTCTGTTCAATGCCGCCGAGCCGATTCCCGACTACGCCCTGCCGCGCCTGAGCGAACGCTTCTATTCGCTGCCGCGCCCGGTGAGTGGGCGCAAAAGCACGGGCCTGGGGCTCAATTTTGTCGAGGAAGTGATGCAGTTGCACGGCGGGCGTTTGCAGATCGGCAACGTGGAGGGCGGCGTGTGCGTGCTGCTGTGGTTGCCCGCCGCGACGTGAGTCAGAGCTGGAACAGCCACTGGGCCTTGGCCGTGTCCAGGTGCGCCACATTGATGCGCAGCCAGGTGCTCTTGCGCCCGTCGGCGCTGAACAATTGGCCGGGCGCCAGCAGGATGCCGTGTTTGTAGGCGCGCTCCAGGAACTCGTCGATCTGGCTCAACCCGGGGTGGCGCACCCACAAGAACAAACCGCCGTCGGGCAGGTGAAAGATCTCCCAGCCCCAGCGCTGAAAGCTCGCCTGGGCAATGGCCTGGTGGGTCTGCAATTTGCGTTGCACCAGGCTCAGGTGCCGCTCGTAGATGCCGTCTTGCAAGATGGCGCTCAAGAAGCGCTCGCAGAAGCTGGGCACGGCAACGCTGGTGAGCAGCTTCAGGTCGGCCAGCGCGGCGATGAGATGGGCGGGCGCCACCAGGTAGCCCACGCGCAGGCTGGCAGAGAGGGTCTTGGAAAAGCTGCTGATGTAGATGACCTTGCGCAACCCGTCCAGGGTCGCCAGGCGCGTGCCGTGCTCGCCGGCAAGGTCGCCGTAAACGTCGTCTTCCACCAGCAGCAGGTCGTGTTGATACGACAGTTGCAGGATCTGGAACGCGTTCTGCGGGCTCAGCGAGGAACCGGTGGGGTTGTGGAACTGTGAGTTGATAAAGAACGCCTTCACCGGGCGGCTGGCCAGAATGTGCTCCAGCGCGTTGATGTCCGGCCCGTCCGGCAGGCGCGGGATGCCGACGATGGTCGCGCCGCGCAGGGCCAGCAGTTGCACCAGGTTGCTGTTGCACGGGTCGTCCACCAGCACGCAGTCGCCGGGCTCGATGAGTTTGCGGATCACCAGGTCCAGCGCCTGGGTGGCGCCCAGCGTGGTGAGCACCTGGTCGGGGCTGACGGTCAAGGCCAGCTTGTGGTGCAGGTGCCGGGCCAGGCCCTGGCGCAACGGCAGATGGCCGAGCGGGTCACCGTATTCGACCAGCGTGCTGTGGGCGAAGTTGGCCGTGCGCCGGATGATGCGGGCCAGGGCCTGGGTATCGCGCCAGGTGGGCGGCAGCCAGCCACACCCCAGCTTCATGCTGTAGGCGTCGCCGTTGAAGATGCGCCAGAAGGCGCTCAGGTTGCCACGGTCTACCGCTTCCAGTGGCGCCAGCGGTGCGGGTGTCACCACCTTGGCGGCATGGGCTTCCACAAAAAAGCCACGGCCTTGGCTGGCGCTGATGAACCCGTTGATTTCCAGGCGTTCGTACGCGCTGACGACCGTGTGGTAGCTCACGTCGTGGGTGGCGCAGAGTTTGCGAATGGACGGCAGGCGTTGGCCGGGCTTGATCTCGCCACGGCCGATGGCGGCCTTGATGGCCTCTACCAGTTGCTCGATAACGGGCGTTTTCGTTGAGCGGTCTAGTATGAGTTCCATCCCTGTAACGCCTGCCATGATGTGTTAGAGCAAATTTTCTAACAGTTATCACAGCAGGGCCAGCACTGTTTTTGGGTTACCGGGATTTCTGGAGTAAGCCTGACGCCTCTGTCCGCTTAATTCAGGAGCAATAACAATGACGCAGGTAGTGTCGCCGTCGGTCACGGCACCCCGCAACGCCCGGCAATTGGCTCTGACAGACCTGGACAACTGGGGGGACTGGAAATGGCAACAACGCAACGCCGTCACCAAGGTAGACGAGTTGCTCAGCTACTTCCCGGGCCTGGAGCAGGATGGCTGGCTGCAACGCATCAGCCAACACCTGGAGAACCGCAAACTCACCGTCACCCCCTACACCCTGGGCCTGATCAAGGTCGATGAGCACATGCGCCCGCTGGCCGACGACCCGTTCTGGCGCCAGATGATTCCCGACTGGAACAGCAGCCCCGCCACCCAGGTGCTGGGCTACGACGGCGAGTCGGAAAACTGGGAGTTGCCCAATGAAATGGTCACCCCGATCTGCCAGCACAAATACGACAACCGCGTGATCCTGCGCCTGGCCAATGTGTGCCACGCCTACTGCCAGTTTTGCTACGAAGCCCTGCGCACCCTGGAAAAACACACGGCCAAAAGCTCCATGCGCAAGCAGGACTGGCTCGACACGCTGGCGTACATCCGCCAGAACCCGCAGTTGGACGAGGTGATCCTGAGCGGCGGCGAGCCGTTGATGCATTCGGACAAGCACCTGGACGGCTACCTGGGCGACCTGCGCGCCATCCGCCCCGACCTGATCATCCGCCTGCACACCCGTGCGCTCACCTTTAACCCGTACCGCATCACCCCCGAGCTGGTGGAGATCCTGGGGCGTCACAATGTCACCGCCGTGGGCCTGCACATCGCCCACCCGTGCGAGGTGACCCCCGACTTCCTGCAAGCCGCCAAGCGCCTGCGCTCGGTGTGCCCGATCCTGTTTGCCAACATCCCGTTGCTGCACGGTATCAACGACAGCTACGACACCCTGGCCGAGCTGTGCCTGACCCTGTACCGCCACGGTATCCAGCCCCATTACCTGTACCACTTCATGCCGTTCTCGCCGGGCTCGCAGTCGTTTCGCACCCAGATCAGCGACGCGGTCGCGCTGGTGAGCCGCATGAAGCGCCACCTCTCCAACATCGCCGTGCCCGAATACGTGCTGCCCCACAAGACCGGCAAGTACACCGTGCCCCTGGACCTGGTCATCGGCCAGCCGACGCTTGAGCAGCGCGGCGACGGCGAATACCTGCACTACACCAACTGGCAGGGCGAGCCCTGCACCTTCCCGGAATAGCGCCCATGGCCAATCGTTTTGCCAGCCACCTGGTGGACCTGGACAACCCCAACCCGTTTCCCGGCATGGTCGCTTTCGAGCAGCGCACCGGCCGGCAGGTGGACCTGCGCCTGGGCGGCAACGAATGCCTGGATGCACCGCTGTCGGCCCTGCGCGAGCGCTACGGCGATGACTTTTGCGACCACGCGCGCCTGTATGGCGACCCGCAAGGCTTTGCCTTGCGCCAGGCGTTGGCCCAGGCGCAGGGTTTCAACCCGGCGCACCTGTGCCTGGACAGCGGCGCCGATGCGGTCCTGGCCCTGTGCATCCGCGCCTTGTGCGCGCCGGGCGATCGGGTGGTGTGCAGCGCTGGCACGTACCCCACCTTTGCGTACTTTGCCAAGGCGGCGGGCTGCGAGGTGATCGAGGCACCGTATCACCGCACCGACACCAGCCTGGCGGTGAACATCCCAGGCTTGTTGCTTGAAGCGGTGCGCTCGCGGGCCAAGGTGGTTTACCTGGCCAACCCGGACAACCCCACCGGCAGTTGGTGGTCGTACGAGGCGGTGCAGGAGCTGGCCACGTCACTGCCCCAGGACTGCACCTTGCTGCTGGACGAGGCCTACCTGGACTTTTGCCCCGACCTGCAGATGAACAGCGAGCGGGTGATCGAAGGGTGCATCCGCGTGCGTTCGCTCTCCAAGGCCTACGCCCTGGCGGGCTTGCGCCTGGGCTACGCGCTGGCCGACACCGCCAGCATCGCGTTACTCAACAAAGTGCGCATTCATTACGCCGTGGGCGGGCTGGTGCAGCAGGCCGCGCAAGTGGTGCTGGCCGACCGGCGCCACGCCGATGCCATCCGCGAAAACAACGCACTGGTGCGCGACGCATTCGCCCAGCGGCTACGCGCCATGGGCTACCGGGTGCTGCCGTCGGGCACCAATTTTGTCTGCCTGTTGCTGGCGTCCTCGGCGGCCGCGCTGCATTTGCAAGAGCACTTGCTGGACCACCGCATCGCGGTGCATCGCCCGTTGCACCCGGTATTCGCCAACCTGATCCGGGTCACGGTGTGCGAAGCGGCGTTGGACGAGCGCGTGCTGGAGCTGTTCGCGGGGGCGATGGAATGAAGCCTCAATTGCAGTTTCGCGATGCCGCGCAGGACGCCTTGCCCATCGTCATCAGCGGTTTTGTGTTTGGCCTGGTGTTTGGCGTGCTGGCCAGCAAGGCCGGGCTGTCAGCGTTGGCGGCGACGTTCATGAGCCTGATGGTGTTTGCCGGGGCCTCGCAGTTCGTGGCGGTGGAGCAGTGGCAGTCGGGGCAGTTGTCGCTGGTGGCGATTGTGATGACCACGCTGTTGGTCAACCTGCGGCACTTGCTGATGAGCCTGTCGTTGCGCCCAGCCTTTCGCAACGTGCCCAAACGCAAACTGATCCCGGCGTTTTCATTGCTGTTGATCGACGAAACCTGGGCGCTGGCCGAGCACCGGTTCAAGCGGGCTGCGCCGTCGTTGCGCTACTTCGTGCAGGCCGGGCTGCTGATCTATTTCGGCTGGGTGGGCGGCACGCTGCTGGGCACGCAGTTGGGCAGCCACATTCCCCGGCCGGCCGACTTTGGCCTGGACTTCACCTTTGTCGCGATGTTCCTGTCGCTGATGGTGTTGCTGTGGCAGCGCTCGCTGGACTTCTTCACCTGGCTGCTGTCCGGGGTCATTGCGTTTTACGCCGCGCAATTGCCGGGTATCGGCCAGGCTTCGGTGGTGATCGCTGCGATTATCGCCAGCGCGCTGGTGGCCGCGCTCCCGCAGGGCGGGCAACTGGAGGCCGGCCATGAGTGAACTGGAATTGGCGGCAATCATCGGCATGGCACTGGTCACTTACCTCACCCGCATCGGCGGGCTGTTGGTCACGGCCGAGCGCTCCAGCCTCAACGGCTTTACCGAACGCTTCCTGAAAAACCTGCCGGCGGCGCTGCTGGCGGCGTTGATCAGCCCAAAGCTGGCCACCGGCGACGTGTCGATCTGGCTGGCGGCCGCGATCACCGTGGCGGTGGTCTGGAAATTTAAAAACACACTACTGGGGGTGGCCGCAGGCACGGTTTCGTGCGCGGCGATCCGCTGGCTCATGTAAGGACAGCCCATGAAAATCGGAATCATCGACTCGCTGCACAACAGCTACGTGACCAAGGCCGACATCGAGCAAGAGGTGTTTGGCGGGCGCGCCAGTGTCTCGCTGTTCCAGGCCGCCAGTGCCGACGACCTGCCCCAGGCGGCGTTGCAGTGCGACGGGTTGATCAGCTGGCACCTGGTGGCCTTGCAGGCGCCCTTCATCAACCGCTTGGAGCAATGCCGGGGCATCGTCCGGGCGGCGGTGGGGTTTGACAACATCGACCTGGCTGCCGCGCGCCAACGCCAGATCGCGGTGGCCAACGTGCCGGACTACGGCACCGAGGAGGTCGCCGACCACGCCCTGGCCATGGCGCTGTCCCTGTTGCGCCGCCTGCCCCGTGGGCACGACGTGGTCAGCCGGGGCAGTTGGGACTGGCGCGAGGTGGGCTCGCTGCCGCGCCTGAGCCAGTTGCACGTGGGCATCATCGGTTGCGGGCGCATCGGCATGGCCGCGGCGCTGCGCTTCAAGGCCTTTGGCTGCCGTGTGAGTTTTTATGACCCGCACGTGTGCAGCGGGGTGGAAAAGTCTTTGGGCATCCAGCGCTGCGAGCGTCTTGACGAGCTGCTGCAAACGGCCGACCTGGTGAGTATCCACACGCCGTTGAACGAGCAGACCCACCACCTGATCGGCGCCCGCGAGTTGGCGGCGCTCAGCGGCAAATACCTGATCAACACCGCCCGCGGGCCGATCATCGACGGCCAGGCCCTGCGCCATGCGGTGTCCGACGGCCTGCTGGCAGGCCTGGGGCTGGACGTGTACGAGGACGAGCGCCATGCCATCCCCGACACGTTCCTGGGGCGTGACGACGTGTTGCTCTCGCCCCATGTGGCGTTCTATTCCCAGGCCGCACTGCCCGAACTGCGGGCCAAGGCGGCGCAGGTACTGCTGGGCATTCTTGAAAACGGCAGCCACCGCAACGTGGTCAACTGAGCCTCGCACCGGAGAGTCTCCACAGACTCTCCACAATCGCGCCATAAACCGCCGACATTCCCCGCCCAGACTCTCCCTCATCCAAACAGGGAGAGTCCCATGAACCGCAGCCTGCTTTACAAACTCGGCACCATTGCGTTGTTGATCCTGCTGTTGCTGATTCCGTTGCTGATGATCAACGGCATCATCACCAGCCGCCAACAGTTGCGCGATGACGTGCTGATGGACATCGCCCGCAGTTCCAGCTTCAGCCAGCGCCTGAGCGGCCCGGTGTTGGTGGTGCCTTATCGCAAGACAGTGCGCGAGTGGAAACTCAATGAAAAACTCAACGAGCGGTATGAGGAAACCCGCGAGGTGCGCGGCCGTCTGTATTTTTTGCCGGAGCATTTTGAGCTCGACGGGCAGGTGCAAACCGAACTGCGGGCACGTGGCATCTACCAGGCGCGGTTGTTCCATGCCGACAACCGCATCAGCGGGCGCTTTGTGCCTCCGGCGCAGTGGGGCGTGCAGGAGGACTTTGCCGATTACCGCTTTGATCCGGCGTTTCTGGCGGTGGGCATCAGCGACATTCGCGGCATCGAAAACGCGTTGAAGCTGGAACTGGGCAGCGAGCGCCTGGCGTTCGCGCCGGGCAGCCAGGTGGACTGGCTGGGGGAGGGCGTGCATGTGATGTTGCCCGAGCAAAACAACCAGGCCCCGGCGCCGCTGGACTTTGCCTTCGACCTGCGCCTGCAGGGCACCGAGCAGTTGCAGGTGTTGCCGGTGGGCAAGACCAGCCAGGTCAAACTGGCCTCCAACTGGCCGCACCCCAGCTTTATCGGTAACTTTCTGCCGGCCCAGCGCGACGTGAGCGACGCCGGGTTCAGCGCCCGCTGGCAGACCTCGTTTTTTTCCACCAACCTGGAAGACGCCTTGCGCAAATGCCTCACCGAGCGCGGCTGCAAGGAACTGACCGGGCGCAGTTTTGGTGTGAGCTTTATCGACCCCGTGGACCAGTACCTCAAGAGCGACCGGGCGATCAAATATGCCCTGTTGTTCATCGCCCTGACCTTTGCCGGGTTCTTTCTGTTCGAGGTGCTCAAAAGCCTGGCGGTGCACCCGGTGCAGTACGCGCTGGTGGGGGTGGCGCTGGCGTTTTTCTACCTGCTGCTGTTGTCGTTGGCCGAGCACACGGGCTTTGCCCTGGCCTACCTGGTGTCGGCGGTTGCCTGCGTGTCGTTGATCGGCTTTTACGTATGCCACGTGCTGCGCAGCGTGCGCCACGGGCTGGGTTTTTCGGCGGGGCTGGCGGCGTTGTACGGCCTGCTTTACGGGCTGCTCAGTGCCGAAGACTACGCGTTGCTGATGGGCGCGGTGTTGCTGTTTGGCCTGTTGGGCACGGTGATGGTGCTGACGCGCAAGCTGGACTGGTACGGCGTGGGCAAACACGAAACCCCCACCGACCTTGAGGTACTGGCATGAGCCGCTCGTTGGGGTTGCGCGAAGACCGGCAGGTGGGCGCGCAGTTGGTGGCGAGGATCGTTGCGTTGTTTCCCCCGCCACCGCCTGTGCCGGTTACACCGGTGGTTGCGTCGCGAGCAGCGAAGGGCGCTGGCTGACGTCGGCGTACCAGGCGGCCAATTGCGGATGGCCGGCGCGCCATTGCAGGTCGGGGTGACGGAAGTCCAGGTAACCCAACGCGCACGCCACGCTGATCGCGGCAACGTCGAACGGGCCGCTCAAGTCGGCGTGCTCCAGGGCATCGAGGCTACGGCGGATCTTGTTGCGTTGTTCGTCCAACCACAGGTCCCAGTGTTTTTCCGCCGGACGCAGGGCCGACTCGTAGCGCACCAACACGGCGGCATCCATCAGCCCGTCGGCGGTGGACGCCAGCGTGAGACGCTGCCAACGGGCCGGCCCCTCGCGGGGGATCAGCGCGGCGCTGCTGTGTTGGTGGTCGAGGTAATCGAGAATCACCCGGCTGTCATGCAGCACCGTGCCATCGGCCAGGCGCAGGGCGGGGATCTTGCCCAGCGGGTTGTCGGTGTTCAAGTCGGCGACCGGGCTGATCGGCGACACCTGCACGGCGTGCAGCGCCACCGCGTCATGCTGGCCGATTTCCAGCAGCAGCACGCGAACCTTGCGCACAAAGGGGGAAGCGGGGTTGTGGAACAAGGTTAGGGTGGGCATGAACATTCCTCGCAGATGGGCAGCGGCTAGCCTAGAGGGTTGTGCAGGGGCTGGCGATAGCAGCGACAACATTTCACGAAACGTACTACTTCATCGCCGGATAACTCCGCCCTTTGCCCGATGTATCAGGCGGTCATCGCGCTGCGGGGAACGGCCTTACGCAGTGCCTTGGCCGCCGCAGCAACTCAAAGGCGCTCTAGGTAGAGCCCTTGTAAGACCGCCGCTTCACCACCCCCCACACCCCAATCACCGCCGGTATCCCCAGCCCCACCCAACTGGCCGCGTCCCACATCCCGTCTCCCAGCAATGCCGCAAACAGCCCGGCCGCCGTGAGCAGGCCGATGCCCAGCGGGATCGTGAAGACTTTCCAGAAGCTCGACTGCCTGGGTTTCATGCGGTTGCCGCCTTGCGCCGTACCCACCACAGGTACACGCCGCTGCCCAGCACGAGGATGGTCAGGCTGTCCAAGACCGCCCACAGCACTTTCATCGGCAGGCCGCCGTAGTCGCCAAAGTGCAGGGGCTGGGACATGCCCATGGCGTCCATGTACCAGGGCCGTTTGGCGATGGCGGTAACGGACAGGTCGCTTGCGTCGATCAGCACCGGGGTCAGCAGGTGGGCGGTGAGGTGGGTGCTGCCTTTCATGAACACCGCGTAATGGTGCTCGCTGGAAAACCGTGTGCCGGGGAAGGCGATGAAGTCTGGCTGCATGCCGGGGGCGGCCTGGGCGGCGATGTCCAGCAGGTGGGTGGCCGGGGCGCGCAGGGTCAGCGGTGGGGCGTTTTTGTAGGGTTCGATCATGGCGCTCAGGCTGTCGGTGCGCCATGCGGCGATGATCAGGTCGGCGCAGGCGCTGATCACGCCGGTCACGCCCACCACCAGCGCCCAAGTCAGGGTGACGATGCCGATGAGGTTGTGCAGGTCGAGCCAGCGCAGGCGCGTGGATTTGTCCTGGCGCACCGTGGCAAACGGCAGGCGGCGCATGAAGGGCAGGTACAGCACCGTGCCGGAAACAATCGCCAGCACAAACAACACACCCATGAACGCCAACAACAATTTGCCCGGCAGCCCGGCGAACATATCGACGTGCAGGCGCAGCAGGAACAAGGTCAGCCCGCCGTTGGCCGAGGGTGTTTCCAGCGCCTCGCCGGTGCGTGCGTCGAGCATGAAGGTGTGCGACGAGTTGGGCTCGGTGCCCGCGGTGGCGGCCATGATCGCGATCACCCCGTTCGGGTCCTCCTCGTCCCAGCCGATGTACTGCAGGGCTTCGCCGGGGCGATGGGCCTGGGCGGCGGCCACCAGCTGTTCAAGGTTCAATTGCGGAGTGTCGGCCGGCATTTGCCGCAGTTCGGGCGCGTTGCCCAGCAGGTGGTCGATCTCGTGGTGAAAGATCAGCGGCAGGCCGGTGAGGGCCAGCATCAGCAGAAAGACCGTGCACACCAGGCTGGTCCAGGTGTGGATGAACGACCAGCGGCGGATGGTTTTGCTTTTCATACTGCATCCCAATGCAAAAAGGGCCACGGTGAACCGTGACCCTTGGGTGGCCGCGTCAGCGGGTTACCACTTGTAGTTCACCGCTGCCACGACATTGCGCTCATCGCCGTAGTAACACCAGGCGCCGTCGCAGGTCGACAAGTAGTCTTTGTTGAAGATGTTCTTGGCGGTGACGTCTACAGAGACGCCCTTCAGCGCCGAATTGAGACGGCTCAAGTCGTAATGCACCGCCGCGTCATACACGGTGTAGGCGCCGACATGGCCATTGGCGGTGTTGGCCGTGTTGCCATAGGTGTCGCCCACATAGCGCACGCCAGCACCCACGCCAAAACCGTCCAGCACACCCGCGTGCCAGGTGTAGTCAGACCACAGCGAAGCCTGGTTACGCGGCACCAGCTTCATGCGGTTGCCTTTGTCATCACCCTTGAGGATCTCGGTATCGGTGTAGGTATAGGAACCCACCAGTTTGAGGTTGTCGTTGACGTGGGAGGTGGCTTCCAGCTCCAGGCCGCGCACGCTGATTTCGCCGATCTGGCGGGTGATGTTGTCTTGGGTCACCGCGACGTTTTGCTGGCGCAGGTCAAACACCGCCGCCGTCAGCAGGGTCTGGCTGCCCGGTGGCTGGTACTTCACGCCGATTTCGGTCTGCTTGCCTTCGGTGGGCTTGAACGACTGGGTCGCACTGGCGCTGGCCCCTGCCGTGGGCTGGAAGGATTCGGTGTAGGAAAGGTAAGGTGTCACGCCCGAGTCGAACACATAGCTCAGGCCCGCGTTGGCGCTGAAGGCCTTGTCGCGCTGAGTATGCGTGGCGTCGTTCATGTTGAAGAACGTGGTGCCGGTATGGACCCAATCCTCGCGCCCGCCCAGGGTCAGGCGCCATTTTTCCAGGGCGATCTGATCCTGAAGATACAGCCCGGTTTGCACGGTCTTTTGGTTGTAGTCATAGAAGGTGAACGGCGCGCCCGGCGGACGTGGCTGGTTGTAGACCGGGTGGTTGGGGTTGATGCTCGCCGCCGTGCCTTCGACCCAGTGGTAGTCGGTGTTGGTGCGCTGGTGATCCAGGCCCAGCAACAGGGTGTGGCTCAGGGCGCCGGTCTGGAAGTCAGCCTGGAAGTTGTTGTCCAGGGCCAGTTGGGCGATGTCTTCATCCACCGTGTCGTAGATGCGTTTTAGCAGGCCGTCTGCGCCGACGGCGGTGTCGCCGTAGCTCGAATAGGTGGTGTTGAAGGCCAGTTCGCTTTTGGTGTAGCGCAGGTTTTGCCTGAACTGCCAGACATCGTTGAGGCGGTGGTCAAAGGCATAGCCCAGGGCGTAATACGTGCGGTCGTAGTAGTCCTGATCCGGCTCGCCCAGGTTTTTGTGATGGGAGATTTTGCCCGCTGGCGACGCCAGTTTGGTGCCTTGCAGGGGCAGGAACTGGCCACTGATGCCGGTATCGTCGCGGGTAAATTGCGAGAGCAGCGTCAGGTGCGTGTCGTCGTTGATATTCCAGGTCAGGCTCGGGGCGATGTTGTAGCGCTTGTCCTGAATGTGGTCGATCGGCGTGCCGCTGTCACGCACCACACCGTCGACGCGGTACAGGAACTGCCCCAGGTCGTCGAGTTTGCCGGTGCTGTCGAAGCTGATTTGCTTGCGGTTGTTGCTGCCGACTTCGGCGCGTACCGCGTTGCTGTCCTGGGCTTGTGGGCGGCGGCTGATCATGTCCAGCAGGCCGCCGGGCGGCGTTTGACCGTAGACCGAGGACGCCGGGCCGCGCAGCAAGGTGATGCGGTCCAGGTTCCAGGTTTCCTGTTTGGGGTTGGCGTAGGAGCCTTTGGGCAGGGGCAGGCCGTCGAGGAACTGGGTCGGCTCAAAGCCACGTACCCGCAGCCAGTCGGCGCGTGAGTCGCTGCCATAGCTACTGGCAATCACCCCCGGCATGTAGCGCACCGCATCATCGAGGTTTTGCACGCCACGGTCGTCCATCTGCGCCCGGGTGACCACCGACATCGAGCGCGGGGCTTCGACAATCGGCGTATCGGTCTTGGTGCCTGCCGCCGTGCGCGTGGCCACGTAGCCATCGACCGGCCCCCACGCGCTTTCGTACGCGGCCTGGCCGGTGATGCTGGTTTCCGGCAGGGCCATGACGCCTTCCGGGATCGCGCTCAGGGTAAACGTCCCGGCGCTGCTGCGCTCCAATTGCAAGCCGGTGCCGCGCAGCGCCTCACGCAGGGCGCCTTGGGCGTCGAACGGGCCGTTGACCGGGGCCGAGGTCTTGCCCGCTGCAAGCGCGGGGTCAAGGGTGAGCGCCAGCCTGGCCTGGCTGGCGATCTGGTTCAGGGTGCTGGCCAGCGGCGCGGCGGGCAGGTTGTAGGCGCGCACGCTGGACGCCTGTTCGGCGGCGAGCAACGCGGTGCTCGCCAGCGGGGCGCTCAAGGCAATGGCGGCGGCCAACAGGCTGGGGCGCAACAAGGTGTCTAGCGTGCGGGACATACAGAGGCTCCTGAATGGAAATATTTCTCAATTGCCTGTGTGCCGCATGAGATTGGAAAAGTGATAGGGCAGGGCGTCACTATTTTTTGCCGGGGCCTTCAAGGCTTGGCGACGACCGTTACCCACCACGGCGTGTGCTGTTCGATCTGCACCGGCAAGGTCGGCAGCAAGGCGTTGAGCGCCAGGGTGGTGTCGTGCAGCGGGAAGCTGCCGGTGATGCGCAGGTCGGCCACTTGTGAGTCCACGCCCAGGTGCCCGGTGCGATAACGGCTCAACTGCGCGATCACATCGCCCAGCCGGGCGTTGTCCACCACCAGCATGCCGCGCGTCCAGGCATCGCTGCCAGGGGCGACGGCGAGCAGCGGGCCCAGGCCGTCGCTGTGCATCAGCACTTGCTGGCCGGCCTTGAACACCTGCTCGTCTTTAAAGGTTTCGGGGCGTGCGGCCACGGCCGACTGCAACACGCTGAGCCGCGTGCCGTCGTCCTCGCGCTTGACGATAAACCGCGTGCCCAGCGCCCGCAGGTCGCCTTCGCGGGTCTGGACGATGAACGGGCGGGCGTCGTTGTGGCCGGTTTCGATGAGGATCTCACCTTCTTGCAACACGATCAGGCGGCGTTTTTCATCAAAGCGCACATCGATGGCGCTGTGGGTGTTGAGGTTGATCAGCGTGCCGTCCGCCAGTTTGATCTCGCGTTGCTCGCCAGTGGCGGTGCGCTGGTCGGCCAGCCAGTAGTGGATCGGCAGGTAGCGCGGGCCCACGAACAGGGCCAGGCCACACACCAGCACCACACTGGCCAGGGCACTGCCCAGCTTGCGTACGCGCCGGCGAATGCCCTCGCGGGACTGCAACAGCGCCACGCGAGCCGGCCCTGCGGCCACGCTGAAGCGTTGGTCGAGCATGCCCAATTGGCGCCAGGCCCGGGCGTGTTCTTCATCGCTGGCCAGCCATTGGGCGAAGGCTTCCCGTTCCACGGCGTTGCCGTCGCCCGAGTCCAGGGACAGCTGCCAGGCAATGGCGGCATCCAGCACGCGGGCAGACACCGGCCGCGTGTTGAGCGGGTTCACAGCGGCTCGCCGTACAGCGCGATGTAGCACTGGCGGATGCCCTGGGCCAGGTATTGGCGCACCCGGGGCACGGACACCCCCAGGCGCGTGGCGATGTCGGCGTGGCCCAGGCCGTCGAGGCGGTTATAGAGGAAGGCCGCGCGGGCCTTGCTCGACAGTTTGCCCAGCAGGCGGTCGATGGCCTTGAGGTCTTCGAGGATCAGTTGCTGGGTTTCGGGCGACGGGTGTTCACTTTCCGGGATCAGCATGAGTTCGGTGAGGTAAGCCTGTTCCAGCGCGGCGCGGCGGAAATAGTCGAACAGCAGGCCCTTGGCGATGGCCACCAGAAACGCCCGGGGTTCGCGGGGCGCCTGCAGTTCTTCGCGGCCGAGCAGGCGCACGAAGGTGTCCTGGCTCAGGTCCTCGGCGCGGTTGGGGCAGGCGACGTTGCGCCGCAGCCACGCCAGCAGCCAGCTGCGATGGTCGCGGTATAACGCGCCAACAAGCTCACTGTGGGGACTCTGGATCGACGACAAGGCAACACCGACTGAACTAAATGTTTAAAATAACGAGAATTATTCGCGATTGTGTCAGAGGCACCGGGGCGGCGCAATTGACGTCTGTCGGTGAATTCAGAACGTCGTGGCCTGCTGGCGGCGTTTCCACTGGCTCACGCGCTGCTGCAAGTGCTGCGGGCTGTCGATCTGCTGCTGGCGGGCGCGGTTGAACAGGATCAGCATCAGTTCCGCCGTGGCCAGCGCGTCGGCACTGGCGTGATGACGTTCGCCCACGTGCAGTTTGAAATGGGCGATCCAGTCGTCCAGCCCGGCTTCGCGCAGATGGGTGTGCGGGCACAGCGACGGGGCGATGTCGGCCACGTCTATAAACACATGGTTCAAGCGATAACCCAGGCTGTCCTTGAGCGCCCGGCACAGCATGTGTTGGTCAAAGGGCGCGTGAAACGCCAGCAACGGGCTGTCGCCGACAAACTCCATGAACTCCAGCAGCGCCTGCGCCGGGTCGCAGCCAGCGGCGATGGCGCTGGGGCCCAGGCCGTGGATCAGCACGGCGGGGCCCGGCTTGGCGGGCGCGCGTTGCAGGGTGCGTTCAAACATTTGGGAAAAATCGACGGCGCCGTCTTCGATCACCACCGCGCCGATGGACAGCACCTGGTCGCGCTTGAGGTTCAGGCCGGTGGTTTCCAGGTCCACCACCACCCAGCGCTGGCTGCGCAAGGGCCCCTGGCCCAGCTCGGCGGCGTTGGGCAGTTGCGCCAGACGCTGCTGTTGCTGCGCGTCGAGCCCGGGTTTGGCCGCCCGCAGCCAGCCGAACAGGTTCACAGCTGATACCGCAGGGTCAGGCTGGCTTGCAGGCGTTGGGCCTGGCGCAGGGATTCGCGCAGGATGCGGCGGTCCAGGTGGTTGAGGCTGTCGGGGTCGACGCGGTTGGAATAGGGCAGGTTTTCGCGGCTTTGCCGTTGGTGTTGCTGCATGCGCGTTTGCTGAATGAAGTGGTAGGCCTCCTCATAGGCGGCGCCGTCCAGCGGCTCGATGACTTCACGCGCCACCAGCTGGCGCAGGCGTTCCAGGGTGTTGTTGGCGCTGATGCCGTTTGCCAGCGCGAGCAGGCGGGCCCCGTCGACAAACGGTGTGAGGCCCTGCACCTTGAGGTCCAGGGTGGCCTTGTCGCTGCCTTTGCGGCTTAACACAAACTCGCGAAAACGCCCCACCGGCGGGCGCTGGCGCAAGGCATTGGCGGCCAGCATGCGCTGGAACAGCTGGTTGCCCGCGACCTGATCGAGGATGCCCTGGCGCAGCTGCTCGCTGCCCTGTTCGTCGCCCCACACCACCCGCAGGTCAAAATAAATGCTGGAACCCAGCAGGTTTTCCGGGGTGGCCTCGCGGATAAACCCGGCAAAGCGCCGCGCCCATTCGGCGCGGGACAGGCACAGCTCGGGGTTGCCGGCCATGATGTTACCCTTGCACAGGCTGAACCCGCACAGCGCCAGGTGCTGGTTGATCTGCTGCGCCAGCGGCAGCAGGGTGGCGCGGATCGCCTCGGCCTCGGCGGCATCGCGGGCCTCAAACAAAATGCCGTTGTCCTGGTCGGTGTACAGGGTCTGTTCGCGGCGCCCTTCACTGCCAAAACACAACCAACTGAACGGCACGCCCGGGTCGCCTTTGTCGGCCAGGGCCAGCTCGATCACCCGGCACACGGTGTGGTCGTTGAGCAAGGTGATGATGTGGGTGATCTGGGTGGACGACGCACCATGGGCCAGCATGCGCTCGACCAGTTGGCCGATTTCGCCGCGCAGCGCCACCAGGTTGTCCACCCGGGGCGCGTTGCGGATGGTGCGGGCCAGGTGCACCAGGTCCACCCGTTGCAGGGAAAACAGGTCGCGCTCGGACACCACGCCACACAGGCGCCGGTCCTTGACCAGGCACACATGGGCGATGTGCCGCTCGGTCATGGCGATGGCCGCGTCGAAGGCGCTGTGGTCGGGGCTCAGAAAGAACGGCGCCTGGGTCATGTGGCGCGCGATGGGCTGGTTGAAGTCGCTGGTGCCGTCGGCCACCACCTGGCGCAAATCGCGCAGGGTAAAAATCCCCAGCGGCGCCTTGTGCTCATCCACCGCCACGATGCTGCCCACCTGTTGCTCATGCATCAGCGTCACCGCTTCGCGCAGCGGGGTGTGCGGGCTGCAGGTGACGGGGTGACGCATGGCCAGCTCGCCGAGCAGGCTGTTCAGCGAATATTGGGTGCCGAGGGTTTCCACGGCCTTTTGTTGCACTTGCTGGTTGACCTGATCCAGCAGGCTGCTCACCCCGCGCAGCGCGAAGTCGCGAAACGGGCTGGACAGCGCGAACAGCTTGATAAACGCCGTCTTGTTCAGTTGCAGGCAAAAAGTGTCTTCGGCGGCCTTGTGCTCGGTGCGGGTCGCCCGCTCGCCCAGCAACGCGGCCAGCGGGAAGCACTCGCCGGTGGTGATCTCGAAGGTGGTGTCGTCCGACTCGGGCCGCTGCCCTACCACGCGGCCCTGCTTGACGATATAAAAGTGCTCCACTGCGCCGCCCGTGGGCTTGAGAATGCTGTCGCCGGGGCCATAGAAGCGCAGCTGGCATTGCTCCACCAGAAACGCCAGGTGGGCGTTTTCCATCTGGTTGAACGGCGGGAAGCGTTGCAGAAATTGCAGCGTGCCGTGGATGTTCTGCAACACGGCGGTCTTGCCCGCCTGTGTGAATGCGTCAGCTTTACTCATAACGTGACCGCAATTTTTTGTCGTTATCGTGGCCCATGGTCGACGCCTGTGCGGCAGGTGCCCATTGGACGTAAGTCTAGGTAGGTACATGTACTGCCTGACTAGGGCAAAACCTTACAGGCCTATTGTCAAAACCCGTAGAACGCCCACTAGTCAAACTTTCCGACGAAGTGCACATTGTTCGCCTTTCCGGCGATGTCTGAGGTGTGTGCTGGGAGATTGACCGCAACTGCCGAGAAACGTATGCCGGACCACGATATTTTGAGCGATGCCGAGCGCGAAGCGCTGAGCGCCGTGATGCTTGAGCCTGACTTACCGCCGCAACGGGTTTTGATCGTGGACGACGACAAGGACGCGCGCGAGCTGCTGGCCGAAATCCTCGGGCTGGACGGCATTCGCTGCATGACGGCCGACAGCGGCGAAACCGCGTGGGACTTGCTCAACTCCAGCAGCGCCATCGGCCTGTTGATCACCGATCTGCGCATGGCGCCCAGCAACGGGCTGGAGCTGATTCGCCAGGTGCGCGAGTCGCCACGGGCGGCGCTGCCGATCATCATCATGTCCGGTGACGCGGGCGCCCGGGATGTGATCGATGCCATGCATTTGAGCGTGGTGGACTTCCTGCTCAAGCCGATCGACAGCGTGAAGCTGGCAAAGATGGTGCGGCGTGAGTTGGGGATGGTGTAGTAGTTGCCGTTTGTCAGAACTGTCATTTGTGACAGTGGTTGTGAAGGGTTGACTCAGGTGAAGTGGTGATGAGTAGACGGGGATGAGCCCTGTCATCCATTCATTCCACCAGGAGTTCGTCATGACGACTGAAGACTACCGCGCCGATCCACAAAAGCCCTCCGGCCCCCGCGACCAAGTGGACAGTGGCGTCGCTTACATTCTGTATCTGGAAAATCACCAGGCCCGCTTTTTAAAGTCCACTAACTTGAACGCGAGCTTAAGGCACTTTACGGTCTATAACGACGCCGGGTCGTTGACGGCTGAGTACGGTGCCACGCTGTTTCCACGGGCGGAGCCTTACATCATGGACCTGCCTGGACGGCCCTATAACATTGACTATCGCGACGCCAGCGGGGTTTATTTCATTAGGCCGACGTCTGGAAAGATGATTGTTCATTCCGAAGAAGCGGGCCCGGCGGACACGTACATCAATCGAATTATCTATGTGAATGTCAAGTTTGAACACGAAGGGCGGGAAGTGGTGATCAATGGCACGGGTGAGGCCACGTTCGTTTTTAAATAAGTTTCTCAGCGGTTGTAAAAAAGCCCGGATCTCTCGACCCGGGCTTTTTCATCTTCGCGGTTTATTCAAAGACCGTTTTTAGCCTTGAACTCCCGACGACGACGGTGCAACACCGGCTCGGTATAACCGTTGGGCTGTTTCGTGCCTTCGATCACCAGTTCGACCGCCGCCTGGAAGGCGATGTTGCTGTCGAAGTCCGGCGCCAGCGGGCGGTACAGTGCGTCCCCGGCGTTCTGACGGTCCACCACCGGCGCCATGCGCTTGAGGCTTTGCATCACCTGGTCTTGCGTGACGATGCCGTGGCGCAGCCAGTTGGCGATGTGCTGGCTGGAAATGCGCAGGGTGGCGCGGTCTTCCATCAGGCCCACGTCGTGGATGTCCGGCACTTTGGAGCAGCCCACGCCCTGGTCGATCCAGCGCACCACGTAACCGAGGATGCCCTGGGCGTTGTTGTCCAGCTCGTTGCGGATTTCTTCGTCGGACCAGTCGGTAGTTGGCGCCAGAGGAAGGGTGAGGATGTCGTCCACCGACGCGCGGGCGCGCTTGGCCAGTTCGGCCTGGCGGGCGAACACGTCCACCTTGTGGTAATGCAGCACGTGCAGCGCGGCGGCGGTGGGCGATGGCACCCACGCGGTGTTGGCGCCAGCCAGCGGGTGCGCGATCTTCTGCTCGAGCATGGCGGCCATCAGGTCGGGCATTGCCCACATGCCTTTACCGATTTGCGCGCGCCCTTGCAGGCCGGTGCTCAGGCCGATGTCGACGTTCCAGTTTTCATAAGCGCCAATCCACTTTTCGGCTTTCATGGCGGCCTTGCGCACCACTGCGCCGGCCTCCATGGAGGTGTGGATTTCGTCACCGGTACGGTCCAGGAAGCCGGTGTTGATAAACACCACGCGCTCGGCGGCTTCCTTGATGGCGGCCTTGAGGTTGACCGTGGTACGGCGCTCCTCGTCCATGATGCCGACCTTGAGGGTGTTGCGTGAGAGCTTGAGCACGTCTTCGATACGGCCGAACAGCTCGTTGGTGAACGCCACTTCTTCGGGGCCGTGCATCTTGGGCTTGACGATGTACACCGAGCCGGTGCGGCTGTTCTTGCGGCTGTTATTGCCGTTGAGGCTGTGCACGGCGGCCAGGCTGGTGACCAGGCCGTCCAGAATGCCCTCGGGCACTTCGTGGCCGTGGCGGTCCAGGATGGCGTCGATGGTCATCAAGTGGCCGACGTTTCGTACAAACAACAGCGAACGGCCGTGCAGAGTCACGTCCTCGCCCGCGACACCGGTGTAGACGCGGTCGGCGTTCATGGTGCGGGTGAAGGTCTTGCCGCCCTTGGCCACTTCTTCGGCCAGGTCGCCCTTCATCAGGCCGAGCCAGTTGCGGTAGATCACCACTTTGTCATCGGCATCGACGGCGGCCACGGAGTCTTCGCAGTCCATGATGGTGGTCAGTGCGGCTTCCACCAAGAGGTCCTTGACCCCGGCGGCGTCGGTCTGGCCGACCGGGGTGCTGGCGTCGATCTGGATCTCGAAGTGCAGGCCATTGTGCTTGAGCAGCACGGCCGTCGGGTGCTGGGCATCGCCGTGGTAGCCGATCAGTTGCGCATCGCTGCGCAGGCCGCTGTTGCTGCCGCCCTTGAGGCTGACGACCAGCTTGCCATCGACAATCTTGTAGCCGGTGCTGTCCACATGGCTGCCCGCCGCGAGCGGGGCCGCCTCGTCGAGGAAGGCGCGGGCAAAGGCGATGACCTTGTCGCCGCGCACCTTGTTGTAGCCCGGGCCCTTTTGGGCGCCGTCGGCTTCGCTGATGGCGTCGGTGCCATACAGTGCGTCATACAGCGAACCCCAGCGCGCGTTGGAGGCGTTGAGGGCGAAGCGGGCGTTCATCACCGGCACCACCAGCTGGGGGCCTGCCAGGCGGGCAATTTCGTCGTCGACGTTTTGCGTCGAGGCCTGGAAGTCCGCCGCTTCTGGCAGCAGGTAACCGATGTCTTGCAGGAAGGCTTTGTAGGCGACCGGGTCGTGGGCTTTGCCGGCGTGGCTCTGGTGCCAACCGTCGATGCGCGCCTGGAAATCGTCGCGTTTGGCGAGTAGGGCTTTGTTCTTTGGGGCCAGGTCGTGGATGACCTTGTCGGCGCCAGCCCAGAACTGGTCGGCGCTAAGGCCGGTGCCAGGAATGGCTTCGTTGTTCACGAAGTCGAACAGGACTTTGGCGACCTGCAGGCCACCGACTTGAACGTGTTCAGTCATTGCTTGCCTCACTCTGCTCAGCGCATGCGCTTTTTAAGCTTGCTTAATGTTCCAATGAAGCCTCTGGCCCTGTTACCCGCAAACCCTCTGCGCCAGTACGTGCCATCAAGGGCGGCTGGGCGTTCCCGTCAACGGCCAAATGCCTGGCTGACGGGGTGTTCAGGGTTGCGGCGGGGCTGGGCAAACATCGACCTGACGTTTATGTAGTGCGCGACGGGGCATACTACATGATGCGTTGCGGTTGTGAAAATCAGACTAAATACGTCGTTTAGCGACCCACGTGTGCCCTGCGGTCACAGTGGGGTACGGGATGTTCTCAAAAAACCGATGGATTGTTCCAGATAAAAATAAAAATGGTACACGATTTGTTTTCGGGCGAGCCTGCGTCCACCTTGTTTAAACGTTATCCATACCAGAGGGCTACGCCATGGAGCATTTAGTACTGACTGTGATCGCCCCCGACAAGCCAGGCCAGGTCGAGCGCGTGGCGCAGTGCGTCGCTGAACACGGCGGCAACTGGCTGGAAAGCCGCATGGCGCGCATGGCGGGCCAGTTTGCCGGGATTTTGCGTGTGGGTGTGCCGGCGCAAGCCTACGACGAATTGGTCGGCGCGTTGCAGAAATTATCCAGCCACGGCATCCGCGTGCTGGTGGCCGAAAGTGGCGAGGCGCAACTGACGGAGTGGAAGGCGATCGCCATGGAACTGGTGGGCAACGACCGGCCGGGCATCGTGCGGGACATCACCGGGCTGCTCAGCCGGCATGGGGTGAACCTGGAGCGGCTGATCACCGACGTGCGCCCGGCGCCGATGAGCAGTGACCCGTTGTTCCACGCCGAAGCCTTGCTGGCCGTGCCGCTGAGCCTGTCGCTGGACACGTTGCAGGCCGCGCTGGAAACCCTGGCCGACGACCTGATGGTGGAATTGGCCCTGCGGCCCGAAGAGTCATGACCGGCAGGCTTATGCAGGGAAATCTTGCATGGGCCTGTGGATAAGCTTGGGGTGAATGCCTGTAAGCCACGCCCCGCGAGGCTTACAGGGTGTTGTACGTTATTTGATCAACCTTTGCGGTTCAACCAGATGTCCAGGCTGTACACCAGCAGGCCCGCCCAGATAAAGAAGAAGGCGGTGAGGGTGCTGGGCGCCAGGCTTTCACCAAACAGCAGCACGGCTTCCAGCAGCACCAGGGTCGGCGCCGTGTATTGCAGGAACCCGATGGTGGTGTAGGGCAAATGACGGGTGGCGGCGTTGAAGCACACCAGCGGCACCAGCGTGACCGGGCCGGCGGCCACCAGCCACCAGGCTTCAGAGGTGCTCCAGAAGGCCATTTGCGCGGTGTGGGCCATGGGGTTGAGCAGCAACCAGACCAGCGCAATCGGCAGCAGCATCCAGGTTTCCACCACCAGCCCCGGCAGGGCCTGCACCGGCGCCTGTTTGCGGATCAGCCCGTAGAACCCAAAGGTCAGCGCCAGCACCAGCGACACCCACGGCAAACTGCCGACCTGCCACACCTGCTGCGCCACGCCCGCCACCGCCAGGCCCACTGCGAGCCATTGCAGGCGCCGCAGGCGTTCGCCCAACAGCAACATGCCCAGCAACACGTTCACCAGCGGGTTGATGTAATAACCCAGGCTGGCCTCCAGCATCCGCCCGCTGTTGACCGACCACACGTAGGTCAGCCAGTTGGTGGCGATCAAGGTGCCGCTCAAGGCCAGGATCGCCAGGCGCTTGGGGTTGTCCAGCAGCTCGCGCAGCCAGCCGGGGTGTTTCCACACCAGCAGCAGCAAACTGCCGAACAGCGCTGACCACAGCACGCGGTGGATGATGATTTCGGTGGCCGGGACGCTGGCGATGGCCTTGAAGTAGAGCGGGAAAAGTCCCCAGATGATGTAGGTACTCAGGCCCAGTACGTAGCCTCGGCGGGGATTGACGGCTTGCATGCACGATCCTTCTGGGGCAGCTGGCAAAGCTGCGATTGTAAGGATATTTGTCAGTCAATGGGATCCAATTTGTGCACAATTCAAGCGCCGACACCCTGGGCCGGCCCGGTTCCCCGCGACGGTCAGAACAGCTTCAAGGGCTCTTCGTTGAGCGCCGCCAGTTGTTCGCGCAAGGCCAGCACCTGGTCGCCCCAGTACCGCTCGTTGCCGAACCACGGAAAGCTGCGAGGGAAGGCGGGGTCGTCCCAACGCCGGGCCAGCCAGGCGCTGTAGTGCATCAGGCGCAGGGCGCGCAACGGTTCGATCAGGGCCAGTTCGCGTGGGTCGAAGTCGTGGAATTCCTGGTAGCCGTCCATCAGTTCCGACAACTGCCCCAGACGTTCCTGACGGTCCCCGGCGAGCATCATCCACAGGTCTTGTACCGCCGGGCCCATGCGGCAGTCGTCGAGGTCGACGATATGGAACACCTCGTCGCGACACATCATGTTGCCGGGGTGGCAATCACCGTGCAGGCGGATGTTCTGGTGCGGAGTGGCGCGGTAGATCTCTTCGACCCGCTTGAGCAGGTCGCGGGCCACCGACTCGTAGGCCGGGAGCAGGCTCTTGGGCACAAAGTTGCCTTCAAGCAGTGTGTTGAGCGAATCGTGGCCGAAGTTTTTCACCCCCAGCGCTTCACGGTGCTCAAACGGGCGGGTCGCGCCCACCGCGTGCAGGCGCCCGAGCAATTGCCCGAGGCGATACAACTGGTCGAGGTTGCCCGGCTCCGGCGCCCGGCCGCCACGGCGGGGGAACAGGGTGAACCGAAAACCCGCGTGTTCAAACAGGCTCTGGCCGTCATGAATCAACGGCGCGACCACCGGCACTTCGCATTCGGCCAACTCAAAGGTGAAGCGGTGTTCTTCCAGGATGGCGTCGTGGGTCCAGCGCTGGGGCCGATAGAACTTGGCGATCAGCGGTTCGCCGTCTTCGATGCCAACCTGATAGACGCGGTTTTCATAGCTGTTGAGCGCCAGCACGCGGGCGTCGCTGAGAAAACCGATGCTTTCAACGGCGTCCAGGACCAGGTCGGGGGTGAGGGTGTCAAACGGGTGGGCCATGCGAACTCCTGCGCGCAGCAGGGCGCCGCGTCCGGCCGGGTATGGTAACGCACCCGGCCGGTGATAGGCCCGGTCAGGCACCGATAATTGCGCCGTCATCCCGACGAATCGCAATCACCGACGAGCGCGGTTTGCCGTTGGGCAAGTGCTGCGGCCAGGTCGAGCCGCCGGTTTCACCCGGGTGTTGAATGCCCACGAACAAGGTTTTCTGGTCGGGCGCAAAGCTGATGCCCGTCACCTCGCACGCCACCGGGCCCACCATGAAGCGGCGGATCTCGCCCGTCGCCGGGTCGGCGCAGAGCATCTGGTTGTTGCCCATGCCGGCAAAGTCGCCGCCGTTGCTGTAGTCGCCGTCGGTCAGGATCCACAGCCGCCCGGCCTTGTCGAAGCCCAGGCCGTCCGGGCTGTTGAACATGTTCTGCGGGTTGATGTTGGACGAGCCGCCCTTTGGCGTACCGGCGTGCACGCTCGGGTTGCCGGCCACCACGAACAGGTCCCAGCTGAAGTCCGTCGCGCCATGGTCATCGGCGTTGGCTTTCCAGCGCAGGATCTGCCCGTAGACGTTTTTTTCCCGCGGGTTGGGGCCGCCCACGGGTTGGCCGTCTTCGCCGCGCTTGGCGTTGTTGGTGAGGGTGCAATACACCTGGCTGTCGGTGGGGCTCACCACGATCCATTCGGGGCGGTCCATGCGCGTGGCCTTTACCACGCTGGCCGCCAGGCGGGCGTGGATCAGCACCTCGGCCTGGCTGGCAAAGCCGCTGGCCGCGTCGATGCCGTTTTGGCCGTGGGTCAGCGCCACCCACCGGCCGTGGCCCTTGGGGTGGTCGGCATCGCCGTCGCCTGCATCGAAGATCGCCACGTACAAGGTGCCGTGGTCGAGCAGGTCTTGGTTGGCCTTGGAGTTCTTGGGGTTGATCGGGTCGCGGCTGACGAACTTGTAGATGAACTCACCGCGCTCGTCGTCGCCCATGTACACCACGGCGCGGCCGTCGCGGGTTTGCGCCAGCGCGGCGTTTTCGTGCTTGAAGCGGCCCAGGGCGGTGCGCTTGACCGGGGTGGATTGCGGGTCGAACGGATTGATCTCCACCACCCAGCCGTGGCGGTTGAGTTCGTTGGGGTGTTGGGCGATGTCAAAACGCGGGTCGTGCGGGTGCCAGTTGATTTCCTTGCTGGCGGCCACTACGCCGTAGCGCTTTTGAGCGGCGTCGAAGGCTTGTTGCGGGTGGCTGCTGCCAAAGCAATCGGTGAAGTTTTCTTCGCAGGTGAGGTAGGTGCCCCACGGGGTCTTGCCGTTGGCGCAGTTCTGGAAGGTGCCGAGCACCTGTTTGCCGCTGTTGTCGGCGGCGGTCTTGAGCCAGGCGTGACCGGCGGCGGGGCCGCTCAGGCGGATGGGCGAGTTGCCGTGGATGCGCCGGTTGTAGCGCGAGCCCTGGACGAATTGCCAGGTGTCGCCCTGGCGGCGCACTTCGATCACCGACACGCCTTCGCTGGCCAAGGCCTTGCGCACGTCTTCGGCCGACTGCGGCGCGCCGCCGTGTGCATAGAGGTAGCGGTAGTTGGTGTATTCGTTGTTGATGGCCATCAGTGCGCGGTTGCTGTCGCCGGGAAAGGCGAACAGGCTCATGCCGTCGTTGTTGTCGCCGAACTGCACTTCCTGGGCCGCCGCGCTGCCGTTGCCGCTGGGGTCAAAGGCCGGGCCGTCCTTGTGCAGGGGCTGGCCCCAACTGATGAGCACCGATGAGCTGTAGCCGGGCGGCAGGGTGATGGTGTCGGTGGTGGCCGTGCCAATGCTGGCAAAGCCCAGCAAGGGGCTGGCCGAGGCGGCGTTGACGGCCAGTGCGCTGCGGGTCAGCAGGTTGCCGCCCAGGAACATCGCGGCACCGCACAGGGCGCCCGCGCCGATGAAGCGACGGCGGGTGAGGCCCACCATTTGTTCAAAGTCGGTGGCTTGGTTGTCTTCTAATAGGCTCATCGTTGGCTCCCGGCGGTTTTTGCAGCCACCTTAGGGAGCGCTTGTGACGTATTTGTTGCAGTTTTTTGCGTTACACCGGGGTGCCCAGCAGCACGTTGCTGGGCGAGAACTGCACCTGCACCGCCAACCCTTGCGCGGCGTGCAGACGCTGGAGCGCAGCGGGCGGGGCCAGGGCGCATAAAACCTGACCGTTGGGCAGGGCGATGCGCACTTCACTGGGGCCGTCATCCGCGTGGAGAATCGCCTCGATTTTCCCGCTGAGGCAATTGTGTCCGGGTGTTGCGGCTTGTTCGGCGGGCCATAGCTCAAGCCAACCGGCCTTGATCAGCGCGACCACTTCGGTGCCGGTTTCCAGTTCCAGGCGTAGGGTGCTGTCGTGGGTAATCTGCGCGTCGAGCGTAAGACCTGCGGCCAGTTCCAGTCGGACGTGGTCATTATGGCCATGGCCCTCGATGGCAATGATCTTGCCGTGCAACTGGTTGCGCGCACTGGTGCGCAGCATCAGGCGGCCGAGCAGGTTGAGGTCACTGGCGTCCTGCGCCGACTCCAGCACCTGGGCCTGCAACACCTGCAGGCGCTGGTACAAGCGCAGCACGCGCTCGCCTTCGGCGGTCAACCGGGCCCCGCCGCCGCCCTTGCCGCCCACGCTGCGTTCCACCAACGGCATTTGCGCCAGGTTATTGAGCTCGTCGATGGCATCCCAGGCGGCCTTGTAGCTCAGGCCTGCGCTTTTAGCGGCGCGGGTGATGGAGCCTTGTTCGGCGATGTGTTGCAGCAACGCAATGCGCTGGGGGCGACGGACGATATGTTGGCTGAGCAGGCTGGGCAGAGACATGGCGATACGCTGTTAAGGAATGCACAGACGGTGCGGGCCCGCCGCGCTGGCGTCAAGTCAATCGCCGGGTTTGGGGGTGCGGGCCAGGCAATACACGTCGACCTGACGTGCCCCGGCCGCCATTAACAAGCGGGCCAGGCTGTGGGCGGTGGCGCCGGTGGTCAGTACGTCGTCGACCAGGGCCAGGTGGCGGCCTTTGACGCAGGCGTGGTCGGCCAGGGCAAAGGCGCCGAGCAGGTTGCGTCGGCGGCCCTGGGCGCCCAGCGCCTGCTGCGCGAGGGTTTCATGGGGGCGTAATAACAGGTGTTCATCGTAGGGGATCTGCAGGCTTGCGCTCAGCCAGCGCGCCAGCATCGCGGCCTGGTTGTAACCCCGTTGGCGCAGGCGTTTGCGCGCCATGGGCACGGGCAGCAGGCAGTCGGGGCGGCTCAGTTCGGCGTTTTCATAGCGGTGTTGCAGGTAGTGGCCCAGCAGCTGCGCGAGCAGGTGGCCGAGGGGCCAGCGGGCCTGGTGTTTGAAGCGGCTGATCAGGCTGTCCACGGGAAAGCTGTAGGTCCAGGGCGCCACCACCTGTTTAAAGGCGGGCGGCCGTTTCTGGCATTGGCCGCAGGTCAGGCCCGCCATGGGCAAGGGCAGGGCGCAGGTTTGGCAGGCGTCCATCAGCCATGGCAGCTCGGTTTCGCAGACGTTGCACGCCGAATGGGCGGTGTCGGTGGGTTCATCGCAGATTAAACAGCTTTGGTTGCTTTTTAACCAGATGTAAACCTTGTGTTTGTCTCTTGGTTGACAGTGCATGAATCTTCCTTAACTATGCCGAGCATCCGTGTCGTGCCTGTGGGTATTGCTTCCCGCAGGGCTTGCCAAAGCATAATCAAGGAATCGCCCATGAGCGCCAGCACCACTGCCACCCTGCGTCACGATTGGTCTTTGAATGAGGTCAAAGCGCTGTTCGTGCAGCCGTTCAACGACCTGTTGTTCCAGGCGCAGACCGTGCACCGCGCGCATTTCGATGCCAACCGGGTTCAAGTCTCCACGCTGCTGTCGATCAAGACGGGCGCCTGCCCGGAAGATTGCAAATATTGTCCGCAGTCGGGCCACTACAACACTGGCCTGGAAAAAGAGAAGTTGATGGAAGTGCAAAAGGTGCTTGAAGAAGCCGCCCGCGCCAAAGCCATCGGCGCGACGCGCTTTTGCATGGGCGCGGCCTGGAAGCACCCGTCGGCCAAAGACATGCCGTATGTGTTGCAGATGGTCAAAGGCGTGAAGGCCATTGGGCTGGAAACCTGCATGACCCTGGGCCGTCTCGACCAGGACCAGACCCAAGCGCTGGCCCAGGCAGGCCTGGACTACTACAACCACAACCTGGACACCTCGCCGGAGTTCTACGGCTCGATCATCACCACCCGCACGTACAGCGAGCGCTTGCAGACGCTGGCGTACGTGCGCGATTCGGGGATGAAGATCTGCTCCGGCGGGATCCTGGGCATGGGCGAGTCGCTGGACGACCGCGCCAACCTGCTGATCCAACTGGCCAACCTGCCGGAGCATCCGGAGTCGGTGCCCATCAACATGCTGGTGAAAGTGGCCGGCACGCCGCTGGAAAATGCCGACGACATCGACCCGTTCGATTTCATCCGCATGCTGGCGGTGGCGCGCATCCTGATGCCGCAGTCTCACGTGCGCCTGTCTGCCGGGCGCGAAGCGATGAACGAGCAGATGCAGGCGCTGGCGTTTTTTGCCGGGGCCAACTCGATTTTCTATGGCGACAAATTGCTCACCACCGCCAACCCGCAGGCCGATAAGGACATGCAACTGTTTGCCCGCCTGGGGATCTTGCCGGAGGCGCGTGAAGAGCACGCCGACGAAGTGCACCAGGCGGCAATCGAGCAGGCGCTGGTTGAGCAAAAAAGCAGCGAGCAGTTCTACAACGCCGCCGTTTAATGCCAAGGCGTGGCCCCCGCCGGGGGCGCGCCTGCGTTTCAAGCTTTTTGCATCGCCGAGGCCTGCATGTCTTTCGATCTCGCCGCACGCCTGGCTGCCCGCCGTGCCGAACACCTTTATCGCCAGCGTCCGCTGCTGCACAGCCCACAAGGGCCGCAGGTGGTGGTGGACGGCCAGCCGTTGCTGGCGTTTTGCAACAACGATTACCTGGGCCTGGCCAATCACCCGCTCGTGATCGAGGCCTGGCGTGCCGGTGCGTCCCGCTGGGGCGTGGGCGGCGGCGCGTCGCACCTGGTGGTGGGCCACAGCACCCCGCACCATGAACTGGAAGAAGCGCTGGCCGACCTCACCGGACGCCCGCGGGCCTTGCTGTTTACCACCGGCTACATGGCCAACCTCGGCACGGTCACAGCGTTGGTGGGGCAGGGCGACACCGTGTTGGAAGACCGCCTCAACCATGCGTCCTTGCTGGACGCGGGGCTGTTGTCCGGAGCGCGGTTCAACCGCTATTTGCACAACGATGCCGCGAGCCTGGCGCTGCGCTTGCAAAAGGCGACCGGCAATACCCTGGTGGTCACCGACGGCGTGTTCAGCATGGACGGCGACCTGGCCGACCTGCCGGCCCTGGCCCGTGAAACACGGGCCCGAGGCGCCTGGCTGATGGTGGACGATGCCCATGGTTTTGGCCCGCTCGGGGCGAACGGGGGCGGGAGTGTCGAGCACTTCGGCTTGAGCCAGGACGATGTACCGGTGCTGGTCGGTACGCTGGGCAAAGCCTTTGGCACCGCCGGGGCGTTTGTGGCGGGCAGTGAAGAGCTGATCGAAAGCCTGATCCAGTTCGCCCGGCCCTACATCTATACCACCAGCCAGCCGCCCGCCCTGGCCTGCGCCACGCTCAAAAGCCTGCAATTGCTGCGCAGCGAGCACTGGCGGCGCGAGCACCTGAACGGGCTGATCCGCCAGTTCCGGCATGGCGCGGCGCAGTTGGGCCTGGGGTTGATGGACAGCTTTACCCCGATCCAGCCGATCCTGGTCGGTGACAGCGCGCGGGCCTTGCGCCTGTCGCAGCTGCTGCGCGAGCGTGGGGTGATGGTGAGCGCGATCCGCCCGCCCACCGTGCCCGCTGGCAGTGCGCGTTTACGTGTGACCCTGACCGCCGCCCACAGCGAAGCGCAGGTGCAGCTATTGTTAAGCGCATTGGAAGAGTGTTTCCGCTTGTTAGGCCAGGAGCCCGACCATGCGTGATCGACTGATATTGCTCCCCGGCTGGGGCCTCGGCGTGTCGCCGCTCGAACCCCTGGCCGCCGCACTGCGGGGCCTGGACGAGCACCTGCGTGTGCAGATCGAGCCGTTGCCGATGGGGGACCTCGACGATTGCCTCGACGAATTGGACGCCAGCCTGCCGGACAACGTCTGGCTGGGCGGTTGGTCGCTGGGTGGCCTGCTGGCCTCTGAACTGGCGGCGCGTCGGGGCGAGCGCTGCTGCGGCCTGCTGACGCTGGCCAGCAACCCGTGTTTTGTCGCCCACGACGGCTGGCCGAGCGCGATGCCCGCCGAGACGTTCGACGCGTTTCTGGCCGGCTGCCACGCCAACCCCGACGCCACCCTCAAACGGTTTGGCCTGCTGTGTGCCCAGGGCGCCGCAGACCCACGCGGCCTGGCGCGCCAGCTGGTGAGCGGCGCGCCCGCGGCGCCGCCGGGCGCCTTGATGCACGGCCTGGAGTGGCTGGCCCAACTGGACACCCGCGAGGCGTTGCAAGCCTTCCGCGGGCCGCAGCTGCATGTGTTTGCCGGGCGGGACGGCTTGGTGCCCGCCGAGGCCGCGAGTGATTTGCTGGCGTTGTTGCCAGATGTTGAAGTCGGCCTGATTGAACAGGCCGGTCACGCTTTTTTACTGGAAGATCCCCACGGTGTCGCGGGGGCCATCCGGGCTTTTTTGCACGAGTGCGGTGATGACTGATCTGTCCCATCCTCCGCTCCCTGGCGGCTTGCCTGACAAGCGCCAGGTGGCGGTTTCCTTTTCCCGCGCGGCGGCCAGTTACGACAGCGTCGCGCAATTGCAGCGCGATGTGGGCGATGAGCTGCTGCGCCGCGTGCCTGCGCAGCTGGCGCCGCACCACTGGCTGGACATGGGCTGTGGCACCGGGCATTTCAGCCGCGTGTTGGCCACACGGTTCGGCACGGGCCAGGGCGTGGCGCTGGATATTGCCGAAGGCATGCTCAACCACGCCCGGCCGCTGGGCGGGGCGCAGCACTTTATCGCCGGGGATGCGGAGCGTTTGCCCCTGCAAGATGCGCGGTTTGGGCTGATCTTCTCCAGCCTGGCGGTGCAGTGGTGCCCGGACTTTATCGCCGTGCTCAGCGAGGCGCAGCGGGTGCTGGCGCCCGGGGGCGTGTTGGCGTTTGCCAGTTTGTGCGTGGGCACGCTCGATGAGCTGCGCGAAAGCTGGCGGGCGGCGGACGGCATGGTGCATGTCAACCGCTTCCGGCCGTTCAGCCGCTATCAGCAACTGTGCGCCGACAGCGGCTTGCGCGTGCTGAGCCTGGAGCAGTGCGCGCATGTCTTGCATTACCCGGATGTGCGCAGCCTCACCCATGAGTTGAAGGCCCTGGGGGCGCACAACCTGAACCCCGGTCGGCCTGGCGGCTTGACGGGCCGGGCGCGGATGGCGGCCCTGATGGGCGCCTACGAGCAGTTCCGCCAGCCGAGTGGCCTGCCCGCGACTTACCAAGTGGTGTACGCCGTATTGGAGAAACCGCTATGAGCGCCGCTTATTTCATCACCGGCACCGACACCGACGTGGGCAAAACCACGGTTGCCGCCGGTTTACTGCATGCCGCGCGGCTAGCGGGCAAGAGCACGGCGGCGGGCAAGCCGGTGGCGTCGGGTTGCCAGGTGACGCCCAAGGGGCTGCGCAATGCCGATGCCTTGGCGCTGTTGGCCGAATGTTCGCTGCCGCTTGCCTACGCCGAGGTCAACCCGGTGGCGTTCGAGCCTGCCATCGCCCCGCACCTGGCGGCACGCGAGGCCGGGGTGGCGCTGACGGTGCAGTCGTTGCTCAAACCCATGCAACACATTCTCGCCAAACAGGCGGATTTCACCTTGATCGAAGGCGCGGGTGGCTGGCGCGTGCCGTTGGCCGATCAGGACAGCCTGTCGGATTTGGCCAAGGCGCTGAAGCTGCCGGTGATTTTGGTGGTGGGCGTGCGGCTGGGCTGCATCAGCCATGCCTTGCTGACGGCCGAAGCCATCGCGCGGGACGGTCTGCCATTGGCTGGGTGGGTGGCCAATATCATCGAGCCCAAGACCTCTCGTCTGGAAGAAAACCTGGCGACCTTGGCCGAACGGCTGCCCGCGCCGTTGCTGGGGCGGGTGCCCAGGCTCAAGCAGGCCGGTGCCGCGGCGGTGGCGGCGTACTTGCAATTGGACCTGCTTGATTAGTTTTGTCTAGCTAAAAAGCATTATGCCATTAGTGTTTTTGACGGGCCTTTTGCCAGGTTGTCTGCTTCAATAACGGTTCATGTTTCTTGTACAGGCAGGTTCACGCCATGGAAATCTCTGGCAGCAGTGCGTTTTACTCGGGGCTGAGCGCGATTCAGACCGGGCAGAACCGTGTCGACCAGGCCGCCGGCAAGATCGCCAGCGCCGCCACGTCCCAGCCGTCCGATGCACAAAACGACCGCTTGCGGGCGACCGACCGCGCGCAGCCGTCGAATTCGGCGAGCGACATGGTTGAAATGGCTCAGGGAAAGTTTCAGGTGGAGTTGGGCGCAAAAGTCGCCAAGGCTTCCAATGAAATGCTGGGTACGTTGATCGACACCTACGCTTGACGCCTCTGCAGGGCCTGCTTCTATGAAGGCTGGCCGCTGCGATCGCCTTACCAGACCACCGGGTCGCCTGCCACGCGGGCCCGCCCGGGTTCTCTCTTTACGCTGCGCAGCCTGACTGCGCCCTTCACCCGCTCGCTTGTGTGCAGCTTTTGGCTGTAGGCCCTGTCACGTCTACAGTTGACCCAGGTCATGACAACGGATGCTGCACGGTGCTTGACAAGGATTAGGCGTAAACGTATGTTTCAAACAACTGTTTGACCGCATCACACATCCACGCGGTTGTTCATTCCAGATACATCAGCAGAGGTTTATCGCTATGCCTGACTACAAGGCCCCCTTGCGTGATATTCGCTTCGTACGTGACGAACTGCTTGGTTACGAGGCGCACTATCAGAGCCTGCCGTCTTGCCAGGACGCTACCCCGGACATGGTCGACGCCATTCTTGAGGAAGGCGCCAAGTTCTGTGAGCAGGTGCTGGCACCGCTGAACCGCGTGGGTGATATCGAGGGGTGTACCTGGAGCGAGTCAGGCGTCAAGACGCCTACCGGTTTCAAAGAAGCCTATAAACAATTCGTTGAAGGCGGCTGGCCAAGCCTGGCCCACGACGTGGCACACGGCGGCCAAGGCCTGCCCGAGTCCCTGGGCCTGGCAGTGAGCGAGATGGTCGGCGCGGCCAACTGGTCGTGGGGCATGTACCCTGGCCTGTCCCATGGTGCGATGAACACCATTTCCGAGCACGGCACCCCCGAGCAGCAAGACGCCTACCTGACCAAGCTGGTGTCGGGCGAATGGACCGGCACCATGTGCCTCACCGAGCCGCACTGCGGCACCGACCTGGGCATGCTGCGGACCAAGGCCGAGCCTCAGGCCGACGGTTCCTACAAAGTCTCCGGCACCAAGATCTTCATCTCGGCCGGTGAACACGACATGGCCGACAACATCGTCCACATCGTGCTGGCCCGCCTGCCGGACGCGCCTGCGGGCACCAAGGGCATTTCGCTGTTTATCGTGCCTAAATTCCTGCCTAACGCCGATGGCAGCATTGGCCAGCGCAACGCGGTGTCGTGCGGTTCGCTCGAACACAAGATGGGCATCCACGGTAACGCGACCTGCGTGATGAACTTCGACGCGGCCACCGGTTTTCTGATCGGCCCGGCGAACAAAGGCCTGAACTGCATGTTCACCTTTATGAACACCGCCCGCCTGGGCACCGCGCTGCAAGGCCTGTCCCACGCCGAAATCGCCTTCCAGGGCGGCCTCAAATACGCACGTGATCGCCTGCAAATGCGCTCGCTCACCGGCCCCAAGGCGCCGGACAAAGCCGCCGACCCGATCATCGTGCACCCGGACGTGCGCCGCATGCTGTTGACCACCAAGGCGTTCGCCGAAGGCAACCGCGCCATGGTGTACTTCACCGCCAAGCAGGTCGATATCGTCAAGTACGGCACCGACGAAGACGCCAAGAAACAGGCCGACGCGCTGCTGGCTTTCATGACGCCAATCGCCAAGGCGTTCATGACCGAAGTGGGTTTTGAAGCGGCCAACCACGGCGTGCAGATCTACGGCGGCCATGGCTTTATCGCCGAGTGGGGCATGGAGCAGAACGTGCGCGACAGCCGCATCTCGATGCTGTACGAAGGCACCACCGGCATCCAAGCGCTGGACCTGCTGGGCCGTAAAGTGCTGATGACCCAAGGCGAAGCGCTCAAGGGCTTCACCAAGATCGTGCACAAGTTCTGCCAGGCCAACGAAGGCGTTGAAGCACTCAACGAGTTCGTCACCCCGCTGAATGCGCTGAACAAGGAATGGGGCGAGTTGACCATGAAGGTCGGCATGGCCGCCATGAAAGACCGCGAAGAAGTCGGCGCCGCGTCGGTGGATTACCTGATGTATTCGGGCTACGCGTGCCTGGCTTACTTCTGGGCCGACATCGCCCGTGTGGCCGCCGAAAAACTGGCGGCTGGCACCAGCGAAGAAGCCTTCTACACCGCCAAGCTGCAAACGGCACGTTTCTACTTCCAGCGCATCCTGCCGCGTACCCGTACGCACGTTGCGACCATGCTGTCGGGCGCCAATAACCTGATGGCCATGCAAGAAGAGCACTTCGACCTGGGCTACTAAGCCCCGGCCGGTTTGCCTTGAAAAGCCGCCGCTTCCCTGGGAGCGGCGGCTTTTTTGTGGGCGCCGCTCAGGGATTGCCAAAGCCTGCCGTTAAAGTGATGGCAAAGTGATACACATCCAGGCGGATGTGCTTAACTGTGCCGCATGAAGGCACTGTGCCATCTTTTACGGGCAAGTCGGAGTTTTACCCTTGTCACGCGCGTCTGCTGTGCGTTTTAGCCATTTCCTACCGTCGTTGTTGTTATTGCTGGCGGGGCTCTCGGCTGCGTACATCAAGGATCTCAACGTCTTCTTTACCTCACTGTTTAACGTGCTGCCCACCCTGGTGTTGCTGTTGGGCGGTTCGTATTGCGCGGTTTATCGGCGCCAGCGTGAGCTGTTTCTGATGATCACGGTGTACATCGCCTATTTCCTGCTGGACACCCAGACCGATTACTACCGCGACACCGGGCGCGTGCGTGAAGACGCCGCGGTGGTCTTCCACCTGTGTTCGCTGCTGCTGCCGCTGCTGTTCAGCGTGTATGCCTTGTGGCAGGAAAAAACCCACTTGTTTCGCGACTTTGTCGCGCGCGGCGCGGTGTTGTTTGCCGTGGGCTGCGTGGCATTGGCCCTGGAGCAAAGTTACCCCCAAGCGTTGCTGAGCTGGTTGGCAGAGATCCGATGGCCGGCCTTGCACGGTGCGTGGATGAGTTTGATCCAGCTGTCTTACCCGATGTTTCTGATCGGCTTCATCACGCTGGCCGCCCAGTACTGGTATCAGCCCCGCCCGTTGCATGCCGCGCAGATGGTGGGGTTGCTGGGGATTTTCTGGATGTTGCCCCAGACGTTTATCCTGCCGTTCACCCTGAACATCATGTGCAGCCAGGTGATGCTGATGATCGCCGCGGGTGTGGCGCACGAGGCTTATCAAATGGCTTTTCGTGATGAACTCACCGGCCTGCCGGGGCGGCGGGCGCTCAATGAACGCATGCAGCGGCTGGGGCGCAACTATGTGCTGGCCATGAGTGATGTCGATCACTTCAAGCGCTTCAACGACACCCATGGCCATGATGTGGGCGACCAGGTGCTGCGCCTGGTAGCCGCCAAGCTGTCAAAGGTCAACGGCGGCGGGCGGGCCTATCGGTATGGCGGGGAAGAGTTTGCCGTGGTGTTCGCGGGCAAGACCCTGGAGGAGTGCCTGCCGCACCTGGAGGAGATCCGCGAAATCATCGCCGACTACGACATCAAGTTACGCAACCCCGACCGCCCGCAAGACGACAGCCAGGGCCGCCAGCGGCGCTCGGGTAACGGCGCGTCGAGTGTGTCGGTGACCATCAGCATCGGCGTGGCCGAACGCCAGGCGCAGCAACGCACGCCCGAAGAGGTGCTCAAGTCGGCCGACCAGGCGCTGTACAGCGCCAAGGGCGCGGGGCGCAATTGTGTGATGGCCGCCGGGGAGCACCGTCGCGGGGCGATACGCGAGGGCGCCGCCGGTTGAACAGTGTACTTGTGACCAAAAAATACTTATAAGTCATGACTTGACCCTATGTGTCTCAAAAGTTGTTCGGGTACACTCGGAGCCTGTAAAACCGATCCCACACGAATCACTTTAGAGTTCCTACGAGGTTTGCCATGGCTGACTACAAAGCGCCGCTGCGCGATATGCGCTTCGTCCTCAACGAAGTTTTTGAGGTCGCCAAACTCTGGGCCCAACTGCCGGCGCTGGCCGAGACGGTCGACGTTGAAACCGTTGAGGCAATCCTCGAAGAAGCCGGCAAAGTCACCACCAAAAGCATCGCCCCCCTGAGCCGCAGCGGCGACGAAGAAGGCTGCCACTGGGACAACGGCGCGGTCACCACCCCGGCCGGGTTCAAGCACGCCTACAAAACCTATGCCGAAGGCGGTTGGGTGGGCGTGGGCGGCGACCCGACCTACGGCGGCATGGGCATGCCCAAGGCGGTTTCGGCCCAGGTCGAAGAAATGATCAACTCCTCGGGCCTGGCCTTTGGCCTGTACCCGATGCTGACTTCCGGCGCCTGCGTGTCGATCAACACCCACGCCAGTGAAGCACTGAAAACCACCTACCTGCCCAATATGTACGCCGGTGCCTGGGCGGGCTCCATGTGCCTGACCGAGCCGCACGCGGGCACTGACTTGGGGATTATTCGTACTAAGGCCGAGCCGTCGGGCGACAACGCCTACACCATCAGCGGCACCAAGATCTTCATCACCGGCGGCGAGCACGACCTCACCGAGAACATCATCCACCTGGTGCTGGCCAAGCTGCCGGACGCGCCTGCCGGGCCCAAGGGCATTTCGTTGTTCCTGGTGCCCAAGTTCATGGTCAATGCCGACGGCAGCCTGGGCGCGCGCAACGCGGTCACTTGCGGTTCCATCGAGCACAAGATGGGGATCCAGGCGTCCGCCACCTGCGTCATGAACTTTGACGAAGCCGTGGGCTACCTGGTGGGCGAACCGAACCGTGGGTTGGCGGCGATGTTCACCATGATGAACTACGAGCGCCTGGGCGTCGGTATTCAAGGCCTGGCCTCGGGCGAACGTTCCTACCAGAACGCCGTTGAATACGCGCGTGACCGCCTGCAAAGCCGCTCGCCGACCGGCCCGCAGGCGCGGGACAAAGTGGCTGACCCGATCATCGTGCACCCGGACGTGCGCCGCATGCTGTTGACCATGAAAGCGGCGAACGAGGGTGGCCGTGCGTTCTCCACCTACGTGGCCATGCAGTTGGACACCGCCAAATACAGTGAAGACGCCGCCACCCGTCAACGCGCCGACGACCTGGTGGCGCTGCTCACCCCGGTGGCCAAAGCGTTCCTCACCGACCTGGGGCTGGAAACCACCGTGCTTGGCCAGCAGGTGTGCGGCGGCCACGGTTACATCCGCGAATGGGGCCAGGAGCAGTTGGTGCGTGATGTGCGGATTACGCAGATCTACGAAGGCACCAACGGCATCCAGGCGCTGGACCTGGTGGGCCGCAAGATTGTGGGCAGTGGCGGCGCTTTTTATAAGCTGTTTGCCGACGAGATCCGCCAGTTCACCGCAATGGCCGATGCCGAGCTGGCCGAGTTCACCCGGCCGCTGAACGCAGCCGTGGACGAGCTTGATGAGTTGACCGCCTGGGTGCTGGACCGCGCCAAGTCCAACCCGAACGAAATCGGCGCGGCTTCGGTTGAGTACCTGCATGCGTTTGGCTACATGGCCTATGCATACATGTGGGCGCGCATGGCCAAGGCGGCCTTGGGCAAGGCCTCGCAGGAAGATTTCTACGCCAGCAAACTGGGCACGGCGCGCTTCTACTTCGCGCGTTTGCTGCCGCGCATCGCGTCCCTCAGTGCCTCGGTGAAGGCGGGCAGCGAGTCGCTGTTTTTGCTGGATGAGGCGCTGTTCTGACCGGGATGGGGGCGTGTAAGCATTCTCTTACGTGACGTGCTGCTATTCGCCCTCTATCGCCAAATTGGATCCATCGATAATCTACTTCACATGGACGTCGCGCAGGAAGCGCAAAGCAACAACAGGGACACGTAGGATTCTGCCAGGATGGTGGAGTGAAAGGGATGTCAGGGAAACAGTCTGCAAAACCCCGCTTCGGCGGGGTTTTCTTATTGCCCGCGAAAAAGTTCAGGCAGTGTCCTGCGGCGCATTCATCACGCCCTCGAGCAGTGTGCGCAACAACGCCAGGGTGGCTTGTTGGCGCTGCACGTCCCGGCACACCAACCCCACCTTGAGCGGCACGCGGGGCTCGCTGATGGGTTTCCACAACAGTGCCTTGCTGTTGTGCGCGTCTTGCGAGCGCCCCGGCAACACCGTTGCCAGCCGGGTGTACGGCAAGCTGTCGAGAATGCCGGCCATGGTATTCAACTCGGCTTGCACCTGCGGCCGTCGGCCCAGGTTGGCCAATTGGCCCTGCCAGATTTGCCGCACCTGAAACTCTTCCCCCAACAGCAGCATGGGCAGTTCGGCCGCTTGCTTGAGCGAGACTTTCTTGAATTCGCGCAAGGGATGATCCGCCGGGATGACCACCTTCAGTTCATCTTCATACAGCAACACGCCATGCAGCCCTGGCTGGCGTGGCGGCAGGTAGCTGATGCCGATGTCCAGGGAGCCGTTGAGCAAGCGCCGCTCGATCTCAAGCCCGGTCAATTCGTAGATCTGCACCACCAGGTGCGGCTGGGCCTTGCGCACCCGTTCCAGCATCTGCGGCACCAGGCTGGTGTGCACGGTTTGCAGCACGCCGATGGCCAGCGTCCGCAAGGCCTGGCCCTTGAAGTTGCGCAGCGCCTCCACCGCCTGTTGCATGCCGTCGAGCAAGGGCAGGGCGTGGTTGTACAACGTGTGGGCGGCGAGGGTGGGCAGCAGGCGCTTGTTGGTGCGCTCGAACAGGTGAACATCGAGGTTCTGTTCAAGCTGGCGAATCTGCTGTGACAGCGCAGGCTGGGAGATCGACAGGCGCTCGGCTGCCCGTCCTACGTGACCTTCTTCATACACCGCGACGAAATAACGCAGTTGCTTGAAATCCATAAGTGATTCTTATCGAAAAAGCTGGAAAATCGAAATGGCTGTGTGCCCGGCAGGGGCCTAGTCTAGCGCCATTCACAGGGCTTGCAGGGCCGGAACGGGCGATGAATAGCGTTTATTTCGACGGTGTTTACATAGGCAATGCAAACAATCATCAGCAGGCGTTGGGCGTTGCTGTCAACCCATGTCCTCTTGCGGGCGGGGTGTTTTCATGAGCCTGTTCAATCGGCGTCGTACGGCCCCCAGTCTCGACGATTTGATGTTGCACACCCCACAGCCCGCGCGGCCGGGTGACTGCCTGATGCCCACCGTGGCCCGCCCGCCCCAGGTGTTCGTGCGCGGCCAGGGCTCCTGGTTATGGGGCCGCGATGACCGCGCCTACCTGGACTTTGCCCAGGCCGGTGGCGCCAACAGCCTTGGCCACAGCCCGGCCGTGCTGGCCAAGGCCCTGGCCGACCAGGCCCTGACGTTGATCAACCCCGGAAGCGGCCTGCACAACCTCCATCAACTGAACCTCGTCGAGCGCCTGTGCGAGTGGACCGGCAGCGACCAGGCCTACCTGCTCAACAGCGGCACGCAAGGCTGCGAAGCGGCGATCAAGTTGGCGCGCAAATGGGGCCAGCGCCATCGCGGCGGGGCCTATCACATCATCACCGCCCGTCACGCCAGCCATGGCCGCAGCTTTGCCGCGATGGCGGCGTCCTCGGTGGCCGGCCAGAACCGTTTCGAGCCCCAGTTGCCGGGCTTCAGCCACGTTCCGTTTAACGACCTGCCGGCGCTGCACGCGGCCGTGGATGCCAAGACCGTGGCGATCATGCTGGAGCCGATCCAGGGTGAGGCGGGCGTCATTCCCGCGACCGAGCATTACCTCAAGGGGGTCGAGCGGCTGTGCCGCGAATTGGGCATTTTGCTGATCCTCGATGAGGTCAACACCGGCATCGGCCGCTGCGGCACACTGCTGGCCGAACAACATTATGGCGTGCGCGCCGACATCCTCACCCTCGGCAAAGGCCTGGGCGGCGGCGTGCCCCTGGCGGCCTTGCTGGCCCGGGGCAGCGCCTGCTGTTTTGAGCCCGGCGAGCTTGATGGCACCCACCATGGCAATGCACTCATGGCGGCGGCGGGCGTGGCGGTGCTCGACACGGTGTTGCACGGTGGGTTTTTCGACCACGTGCAGGACGTGGGCCAGGCCCTCAGCGAAGGACTCATGTGCCTTGCCCATCGCTACGCACACGGCGGGCTGCGCGGTCGGGGCCTCATGTGGGGCCTGAGCCTGTCGGACGATTCGGCTGATGCGCTGGTGACGGCTGCTCTTGCCGAAGGGCTGATCCTCCACGCACCGCAAGCGGACTGCCTGCGCTTTACGCCTGCGCTTAACGTCAGCAAGCGCGACGTCGAGGAGATGCTCCAGCGCCTGTCCCGCGCCTTTGCCCGGGTGCGTACGGCGCAATTGCACTGCCGCAAGGGCATTGCGGTTTAACCGGCTTTTTCCTGAACCGTCTCGCGGTATTCGCGGCGCCCCCGGCCGGTTTTCTGGCCGGGGGCATTTTTTGCGCCACGCCTTGAGAGTGGCCCAATGCTAGCGGGGCACTGAACCCTCACGAACCCGCAAGGTCGATTAGCTGTACGGCTCGCACGAGCCGATTTTCAGGAGCTGACCCCATGGACTTCATTCGTATCATCATCGCCATCCTGCTGCCGCCATTGGGTGTGTTTCTGCAAGTGGGCTTTGGCGGCGCGTTCTGGCTGAATATTCTGCTGACGTTGTGCGGTTATATCCCGGGCATCGTGCACGCGGTGTACATCATCGCCAAGCGTTGAACCTCAGCCTTTCGCGATGAGCCGGGAATTGCGCTCATTGCGAAAGGCCAGTTGTTCGATGGTCTGGGTCGCGTGTTCGGCGTCTTCGCGCGCCTGAAGGATCACGCCGTGGTGCGCGGACTTGCTGCACACCGGGTCGGCCTGGCTGGCGTCGCCTGTGAGCATGAAGGCCTGGCAGCGGCAGCCGCCAAAGTCCTTTTCTTTCTCGTCACACGAACGGCAGGGCTCGGGCATCCAGCTGTAGCCGCGAAAGCGGTTGAAGCCGAATGAGTCGTACCAGATGTGCTGCAGGCTGTGGTCGCGCACATTCGGAAATTGCACCGGCATCTGTCGGGCGCCATGACAGGGCAGGGCGGTTCCGTCTGGCGTTACGGTGAGAAAAATACTGCCCCAACCGTTCATGCAGGCTTTTGGGCGTTCCTCGTAGTAATCCGGCGTCACAAAGATCAGCTTGCACGGGTGGCCCTGCGCCTCAAGTTTGGCGCGGTACTCGTTGGTGATGCGTTCAGCGCGTATCAACTGTTCACGGGTGGGCAACAGGCCGACACGATTGAGCTGGGCCCAGCCATAGAATTGGCAGGTGGCGAGTTCGACAAAGTCGGCTTCAAGGGCGATACACAGCTCGATGATGCGGTCGATCTTGTCGATGTTGTGCCGGTGCGTGACGAAGTTCAGCACCATCGGATAACCGTGGGCTTTCACTGCACGGGCCATGTCCAGTTTCTGCGCGAAGGCTTTTTTTGAGCCTGCCAACAAGTTGTTCACTTGCTCGTCGCTGGCCTGGAAACTGATCTGGATGTGGTCCAGCCCGGCTTTCTTGAAGTCGCTGATTTTCTGCTCGGTAAGGCCGATGCCAGAGGTGATCAGGTTGGTATAAAACCCCAGCTTTCGCGCCTCGCCGATCAGTTCGGCGAGGTCCTGGCGCACCAGCGGTTCACCGCCGGAAAACCCCAACTGCGCAGCCCCCATCTCCCGGGCTTCGCGAAACACCTTGATCCATTGTTCGGTGCTCAACTCCTTGCCTTGCTCGGCAAAGTCCAGGGGGTTAGAGCAATACGGGCATTGCAGCGGGCAGCGGTAGGTCAGCTCGGCGAGCAACCACAGCGGCAGGCCCACCTCGGGCTTGTCAGGCAAGGGTGATCCAGTGCTCGGCACGGGCGACCTCCATGAACTGCTCAATGTCGTCGCCCAGCTCGGGCACGCCAGGGAATTGTTGCGCCAGCGCGTCGATGATGGCCGTTACATCGCGCTCGCCGTCGATCAGGCCGCCAATCAACGCGGCGCTGTCGTTGAGCTTGATCATGCCTTCGGGGTAGAGCAGCACGTGGCCCTTTTGCGCCGGTTCGTACTGGAAGCGGTAACCCGGGCGCCAGGCCGGTTTTTGGCGGCGATCGATGCTCATAGGGCGATTCCTTTATGCCAGACGCGCGCGTCGGTCACGCTGTGATACGGCGGGCGATTCAATTCGTAAGCCATGCTCATGGCGTCGAGCATGCTCCAGAGGATATCCAGCTTGAACTGCAGGATTTCCAGCATGCGCTCCTGGCCTTCGCGGGTGGTGTAGTGCGCCAGCGTGATGGCCAGCCCGTGCTCCACGTCGCGCCGGGCCTGGCCCAGGCGGGTACGGAAATAGTCGTAGCCGGCCGGGTCGATCCAGGGGTAATGCTGGGGCCAGCTGTCCAGGCGCGACTGGTGGATCTGGGGGGCGAACAGTTCGGTCAACGAGCTGCTGGCCGCTTCCTGCCAGTTGGCGCGGCGGGCAAAGTTCACGTAGGCGTCTACCGCAAAACGCACGCCTGGCAGTACCAATTCCTGCGAGCGCAGTTGGTCCGGGTCCAGCCCCACGGCCTGGCCCAGGCGCAACCAGGCTTCAATGCCACCGTCTTCGCCGGGGGCGCCGTCGTGGTCGAGCAGGCGCTGGATCCACTCGCGGCGCACGTCCCGGTCGGGGCAGTTGGCCAGGATCGCGGCATCCTTGAGCGGGATGTTCACCTGGTAATAAAAGCGGTTGGCGACCCAGCCCTGGATTTGTTCGCGGGTGGCGCGGCCTTCGTACATCGCCACATGGTAGGGGTGATGGATATGGTAGAAGGCGCCTTTGGCGAGCAGGGCCTGTTCAAACTCGGTGGTGCTCAGCGGTGTGTCAGTCATTGGGTTCATTCCTACAATTGGATGCTCATGCCGTCGTAGGCTACTTCTACATTACGTCGCACCAGTTCGGCCCGTTCGGGAGAGTCTTCATCCAGGATCGGGTTGGTGTTGTTGATGTGGATCAGCACCTTGCGCTGTTCGGGCAACTGCTCCAGCACCTGCAGCATGCCGCCGGGGCCGTTTTGCGCCAGGTGGCCCATCTCGCGGCCGGTGCGGGTGCCCACGCCACGGCGCTGCATTTCGTCGTCATCCCACAGCGTGCCGTCCACCAGCAGGCAGTCGCTGGCGGCCATGATCTCCAGCAACGGGCCATCGACCTTGCCCAGGCCCGGCGCGTAGAACAGTTTGCCGCCGGTGCGCAGGTCTTCGACGATCAGGCCGATGTTGTCGCCCGGATGCGGGTCGAACCGGTGCGGTGAGTAGGGCGGCGCCGCGCTGCGCAGCGGTAGCGGCGTGAAGCGCAGGTTGGGGCAGGCCGGGATGGTGAAATGTTGGTCCAGTTCGATGCGGTTCCAGTCCAGGCCGCCGTTCCAGTGGGTCAGCATCTTGAACAGTGGAAAACCCGTGCTCAGGTCTTCATAAACCATGTCGGTGCACCAGACCGCGTGTGGGCAGCCTTCGCGCAGGCTGAGCAGGCCGGTGGTGTGGTCGATCTGGCTGTCCATCAGGATGATCGCGCCGATGCCGGTGTCGCGCAGGGCCCGGCCCGGTTGCATCGGGGCAAAGCCCTGGAGTTGCGCGCGGATGTCCGGCGAGGCGTTGCACAGCACCCAGTTCACGCCGTCATCGGACAGCGCGATGGACGACTGCGTGCGGGCCTGTGCCCGCAGGCTGCCGTCGCGAAAGCCTGCGCAATTGGCGCAATTGCAGTTCCACTGCGGGAAACCGCCGCCCGCGGCGGACCCTAGAATCTGGACGAACATGACCGCTTCCTTCCCCAACACTCAAAAATAAAAACGCCCCGGGCGAGCCGAGGCGTTGCAGTGCGATACAAAGCCAATCAGCGATTGGCAAAGTACATGGTGACTTCAAAGCCGATGCGCAGATCAGTGTAAGCAGGTTTGGACCAGGTCATATTCATACTCCTACGTAGGGATGGGACGTTTACTACAAAGCTAATACATATAGTCCATCTCCAGACGGAGACGTTCAGACGACTGCGCAGGAATCTTACGCACTTGTTGTAAAGGTAGCGCTATCTTGATCAAGAAAATCTTTTACAACGGCTGCAATGATCCCTTCAGCCCTAGCCCTGGAAGGCCTTATTGGTCAGGTAGAACCCGCCTGCGGTGCCCGCATTGAGTTGCTGAGCGGCGTCGAGCAGGTCTTGCCGTGTGCGGCTCCCGATCAGTGCCTGCAACTGCGCCAGATAATCCGACGGATGGCCGGCCAGCGAAGCCTGCCAGAGGAGTTCGGCGGCCTCGGCGGTGGGCAGCGTGGTGGCGCAAAACTGTTGCGCCAGGGCCGTGGCCGCGTCTTTGACCGTGTCGATCAGCCCGGGCAACTGCTGAAGAAATGCGTGCACCTGCTCGACGATGTTTTCAACGCTGGCACTAGGGGACTGCACGCCAAACAGCAGGCCGGTGTGGCCGTTGAATTGTCGGATGCCGCTGAATACGGCGTAGCCCAATTGCAGTTCCACCCGCAGACGTTGATAAAACGGCGGTTGGGCCAGGTGGGCCAGCAATCGCCAGCAGGCCTCGTCGGCCAGTGCAGCGGTGGGCACCGGGTAAAACAGCAGCACGGCGGCTTCGGCGGAACCCGTGTTCAGGGTGTGATAAACCCGCTGGTCGCGCGCGTGCAGGGGCGCGTGGCTGCCCGTTTGCGCGTGCCCCGGCAGACGCCCCGCCGCACTTTTGATCGCCGCTTCACAGGCCGCGGGCAATCCTACGCCCAAGCCCTGCCAGCAGGCGGTTGACCCCGCAGCGGGCAACGGCGCGAGGGCCGTGTGGGACCCGATGTTTTCAGGCGTGGCGCCGGTGCAATAGCCGGGCAATGCCTTGAGCAGTTGTCGAATCGCCATCGTGGGTGGCGTGTGAGACGGTGGCCGCGACCCCGTGTCGTCGGCGGGCATGTTCAGGCGGCGTGCGACCTGCTCCAGCACGGCTGGCATGGGTTCGTGCAGACCGCTGAGTTTGAGCTGCCAGTCATTGCCCGCTGCGTCGAAGGATAAAACCACACCGGCCTGGCGTGCCTGCTCGCTCAATGCCTGCAGGCTGTGTTCCAAGCGTGGGAAAACATCCCCATGCACGGGCGAATCGAAGCGCCAGCGCAGGTAAAGGGCGCCCTCGCCGGTGTCATCCGGGAGCGCATGGCTGAAGGTCAAGGCCGGCAGGTCTTTTCGCCCCCGCGAGCGGTCCTGGGCAAATGTGCGCAAGCCGCGATGGGCGCTGGTCTGACCGCGAATCAGCCCCGGGCGTTGTTCTTTGACCGCCGTGCGCAAGAACGGGTTGAGCGCGGGTAATTGCCAGGCTTCCCGGGCCGCTGGTAAATGCAGCGACATCAACAGCGCCTTGAGGGCGGCCGCATCGGCGTCGGACAGGTGTGGCGCCCAGCCTTGGATGTCTTGCCGGGCCAAGGCCAGTGCGCCGCTCACCTGTTGTTGGCGGGCGATCAGCAAGGTGTACTCTTCGCGCAGTTGCGTCCAGTCGCTGTGTGCGAAAAAGCTCAGCCAGTCGTGCAGCAGGGTTTGCACGGGCGGTGGGTTGTCATCGCACAGGGTGATGCCGATCGACAGTAATGCCTGCTGCCCGAACTGATAAAGCGGCTTGGCGTGCAGCCCACTGGCCCAGCGCCGGGTGTGCAGTTCGGCGAGCAAGCCGCCCGTTGCCGAGGTGTTCAGCCAGGTGCAGAGAAAATCCAGGGCCTGGGCAGGCGCGTCACCGGCGATCAGTTGGTGCCACTGACGGCCGCTTGCCTGAACGTAGCGGTGTTCATCGCTTGCCAACAAAGCGGGCGCGGCGATTTGTTCTCGGTGCTGGCCGGGCGTGAGCCGTTCACTGAACCGCTGAGCCAGGGTGTGCAGGTCGGCTAACGGCTGGGGGCCGCACAGGCTCAGGCTCATCTGGCCGGTCTGATAAAAACCTTGGTAAAACGCCCGCAACGCCTGCTGAAAATCCTCACGCGATACGGGCAATGTGTCGCGGTTGCCCGCGTGAAAACCCCGCAGGGGATGGCCCTCGGCAACGCCTTGGAGCAGCGCTTGCTCATGTTGCGCGGCCTCATCGGTGGACCAGGCCACATATTCCGCGTGCAGCACTTCGCGTTCGCGCACCTGGTCATCCAGCGCCAGGCGCGGTTGCGTCAGCATGTTGGCCAGGCGTTCCAGGGCGGCCTCGAACACCGCCGTTGGCACCTCAAAGAAAAAGTCCGTGGTGCGTTCACGGGTGCTGGCGTTGACCTGGCCACCGTGGCGCTGCACGTAGGCCATCAACCCTTCGCGGGCAGGAAAACGCTCGGTGCCCAAGAACAGCAGGTGTTCCAGAAAGTGCGCCAGCCCAGGCCAGGCCAACGGTGCATCGTGGCTGCCTGCCGCCACGCGCAGCACGGCGGCGCAGCGTTTGAGGCGCGGGGCATGGCGCAGGGAAACCCGCAGGCCGTTGGCCAGGGTCAGTTGACGGTGATGAGGGTGGGCCGGCGCAGGCATGGGCACTTCCAGAACGGGGGACGTGCCTATGCTACCGGATCAGGGTTTATGCAGCGCGCTGTAAAGCTCGGGCCGGCGGTCGGCAAGGTAGCGGTTGGCTGCGCGTGAGTCGTGCATGCGCTGGCGGTCCAGCGTGCCGATGATCAGGGCCTCATCCCGCCCGGCCAGGGCGATCCGCTGCCCGTCCGGCGCGGTGAGGCTGCTTTGCCCGCAGTACTCGATCGCACCCTCGCGGCCGCAGTAGTTGGCGTAGGCCAGGTAGCACTGGTTCTCGAACGCACGGGCGCGCACGGTCACGTCGGCGACAAAGTCGAAGGGCACCATGTTGGCGGTGGGCACCAGGATCAGCTCTGCCCCGGCCAGGGCCAGGCGGCGGGTGTTTTCGGGGAACTCCACGTCGTAGCAAATCAGCAAGCCCAGTTGCCAGCCATTCAGTTCGACCAGCGGGCAATCATCCTCGCCTGCGCTGAACATCGAATGGTCAAGCTCACCGAACAAGTGGGTCTTGCGGTAATTGCACACACGCTGGCCGTGGGCGTCGATCAACTGCACGGCGTTGAAGACCCGGCCGTCTGCGCTGCGCTCGGGGTAGCCATACACAATCGCCATGCCCGCGCGTTTGGCCAGGGCGGCGATGAACTGCGCGCTGGGCCCGTCCTGATCTTCCGCCAGGGCGGCGGCCGCCTGGGCGCCGATGTTGTAGCCGGTCAGAAACATCTCGGGCAGCACCAGCAGCTCGGCGTCGCCCGCTTCGGGCACGAGGCGTTGCAGGCGCTGGAGGTTGCCCGCCACGTCCAGCGGCAGCGGCGGGCATTGATAAAGGGCGACACGCATGAGGCGGCTCCTTATTCGGGTAGGGCGATCGGGCCGATCTCGTCGAACACATCCCCGGGGCCCGGGTTTTGCGCATGGGTGCTGCCGCCAAAGTGGGTCATGATGCCCCACACCGCGTTCAGCGAGGTTTGCACCGCGCCTTCCACCCACGCGGGGGTCCAGGACACATCGTCACCGGCGATGAAAATGCCGCGTTGCTCGGCGGGCATGTCCTTTTGCATGAAGTGCGCGTACATGCGCTGGTTGTAGCGGTAGTGGCCCGGCAGGGCGCCTTTGAAGGCTCCGAGGAAATGCGGGTCGGCTTCCCACGACACGGTGATCGGGTCGCCGATGATGCGTGCGGCAATATCCACCTTCGGATAGATCTTTTTCAGCGCATCGAGGGCCAGTTTCACGCGTTTGTCGATGGGCTGCGGGAGCATCTTCAGCGCATCGCTCATCCACGAGTAGGACAGGCAGATGACGCCCGGCTTGTCGTCGCCGTTGTCGAACAGGTAGGTGCCCCGGGTCAGGCGGTCGGTGAGGGTCATGCTCATCAGGTCGCGGCCGGTTTGCGGGTCTTTGTCCTTCCAGAACGGCCGGTCGACCATCACAAAGGTTTTTGACGACTGCATGTAGCGGGTGCGGTCGAGGGCCATCCACATTTTTTGCGAGAACAGGGTTTCGTCGCACTCGATCTGAGTGGTCAGCAGCCAGCTCTGGCAGGTGGTCAGCACGGCGGCGTATTCGCGGGTGTCGCCGTAGTTGTCGGTGACGGCGAAACGTCCACCTGGCGCGTGGGCAATACGCTTGACCCCGGCCCGCGGCGCGCCGTGGTGCAAGGCACTCAGCGAGGTGCCCTGCGGCCAATGGGCGCAACGCTCCGGCACATGGCGCCAGATGCCCATGGGCACTTGCGCGACGCCGCCGACCACCAGGTGCTGGTGATCGTCGCAGTTGGTCATGACCACGCGGAAAATTTCCAGCATCGAGTTGGGGAAGTCCGAGTCCCAGCCGCCGGTGCCGAAACCGACCTGGCCGAACACTTCGCGGTGCAGGAACGAGAGTTTGGCGAAGGATTTGGAGGTTGCCACGAAGTCGTAGAAGGTGCGGTCGTCCCACAACGGAACCAGCGTATTCCACAGTGCCTTGAGGCGCGGTACGTCACGGTCGCGGATGGCTTGCTGGATGTCGGCGAATTGCGAGCCGGCTTCCAGGGCGTCGGCCCAGGCGTCGGCAACTTCCTGGAACAGTGCAGGCAGGTCGGACAGTTTTTGTGCGTAATGGGTCTGGCCTTCCAGGTCGATGACCGTACTGCCCGACGCCGGGGTGAGCGGGTTAGGGAAGGGTTTGGTTTCAAGGCCCAGCTTGTCCACGTAGTGGTAGAACGCGGTGGACGACACCGGAAAACGCATGCCGCCCAGCTCGGCGATGATGCCCTCGGCCCCTTCAAAAGCCTGTGAACGCAGGCGGCCGCCCATTTTCGAGGCCTCATACACCACCGGCTTCAGGCCCAGCTTCATCAACTCATAGGCTGCCACCAGCCCGGCGATCCCCGCGCCGACAATCGCCACTTCGGCGCCATGGTGGGCGGCGGGAATACTGCCCAGGCCGGCCGGGTGGTCGATCCAGTCGTCAAACGCGAACGGAAAGTCGGGGCCAAAGACGGTGACGGGTTTTTTACCGTCTGCGGGGTGGCGATGGGGCTTGTGGGTGGCGTTCATGGCTGACCTTGCTGGCAACACGGCGGATGCGGACCCGCTAAGTGTAGGAAAAGATGTCAGCCATTCTAGGAGGCGTGGAGTTCGTTAATAAGGCGCAAAGTGTCGTCGTATTGAATTGTTTTTGGTCAAAGTGACGAATGTTGTGGTCAAACTGGCTGGCCACGGTCCAATTTGTTACTGAGGATGATGGACGTGGTGGTTTTCTCCACGCCGTCGACGCTGCCGATCTGGTCCAGCAATTGGTCCAGTTGTTCCGGCGAATCGGTGCGCAGCCAGGCCACGTAATCGAATTCACCGCTCACAGCACAGAGTTGCTGTACCTGCGCCATGGCACTGAGCCGACGCAACACTTCCTTGCCCGAGCGCGGCTGCACGGTGATCCCGACGTAGGCCTGCAAACCGCCGTCCATCACCCGCTGGGCCAGGCGCACGCCGTAGCCGGTGATCACCTGGGTTTTTTCCAGGCGCGCCAGGCGCGAGGTGACGGTGGTGCGGGCGATGCCTAACTGCCGGGCGAGCATGGCCACGCTTTCGCGGGCGTTGATTTGCAGGGCGGCGATCAGTTGACGGTCGATTTCGTCGAGGGCGGGCAAGGTGTTCTCCGGCGAGGGCGCAGTGGGGGGTATGTTACTCGTCGGATGGGCTGGGCAGGCTCACAGTTTTTCAAAAAGCCCTAATTGCCCTGTCCAAAGCTTGCTGTAAAGTAGCCCGCCACCGCCTAGGCTGCGCATCGAATATGAGGAGGCGACCCGAATGGGTTACCTGAAAAATCTGTATTGGAAACGCTGGATCAGAAGCCACAACTGCAAGCTTGCGGGCGGTTTGCAGTCCTTGGGCAAAAAGACCGAGCTGAAGCTTGAAGAGACGGCCGCCCTGGGCTGGGTGGATATCGATTCACCGCGGCTTTCAATCGGTGCCCACACCTACATTCGCAGTGACTGCGAGCTTTCTGTGGTGTCGTCGATCGGCCGGTTCTGTTCGATTGGCCATAGGGTGATCATCGGCCAGGAAAAACACACCCACCCCACCCACTGGCTGAGTTCACATCCGTTTCAGTACACCAATACCGCACTTTCCTACCATGCCAAAACTGATATGGCGGTGGTGGGGCATGACGTGTGGATCGGCCACAGCGCGATGATTCTGGAAGGCGTCAATGTTGGCACCGGCGCGGTGATCGCCACGCGCGCGTTGGTGGTCGACGACGTGCCGCCCTACGCCATCGTGGCGGGCGTGCCGGCAAAGGTTGTCCGGTTCCGACACCCTCCAGAAATCATTGAGCGCCTGCTGGCGAGTCGGTGGTGGGATATTGAAGTCGACACGCTGACAACGCTTGCGCTGGATGAGCCCGCAAAGTGCCTTGATCAGCTGGAGCAGGTCTTGCCGTCGCAGGCTGCGCGGTACAAGACCCTCACCGTCACCCGGCAAGGCTGCCAATTGGGCGACTGATACAAGGCGCTGCTAACACCTGCGCGGGGGCGGCCCAACTCAGCCCCCGCTGCACCCCTGGCCCCAGGCTTGATACGTCACGGTATGGGGTTGCCCGTGTGAGTCCACATAGTCGAACTTCACCGGGACAATGCCACAGACATTACTGAGGTCGGTGACACTGATCACCGTCGCCACATCCAACGGCACGCCCGTGCGGGCAACGTCCACCACCGGATCGGCAACGGCCTGGGTGGCAATAACGGTGAGTAACAAGGCAATAAAGGCTTTCATAAGGTTTGCTCCAGCGTCGAGAAGTGAGTTCAAGCGTTGCGTTCGCGCAGCCATTGACGTGCGGAGTCCGCCATCACGGGGAGCGCGCCCGCCAGCATCAAGACGTCTTTGAGCACCAGGCGCCCACCGCCGGACAAGAAGGGAAACCCGTGATGGGCATCCCCCAACGGCGCAACCCAGGCTTCGGGCGTAGTAACAAGGAAACTCAGCGTGACCAACGGCGTGCCGAACGCCAGCGCCCCACCCAGCAGGCCGGTACGTCGAGAAATCGGGTTGGACAGCACCAACAGGCCAATCAGGATCTCCACCACCCCCAGCCCGGTAGAAAACCCGTAAGTGTTATTGGCCACCTGCCAGGCGCGTTTTTGGGGGTTCAATTCACCTTCGTGGCCAAGGTGGGCTTTGTAATCCTCGGGATGTGCGTAGAAGAACGAAAGGAACGGGCTGTTGGCGACAAAGGGGGTAATGCTGTCTGCCTCGTACGGCACGAACTTGAGTGCGCCGATCCAGAGGAAAACAATGGCAATCGCCAGCCGCATGAGCGACGTGCCCAGGGTGTCCAGTTTGCCGATCAGGTTTAACCCGCGATTCAATGACGTGAGCATCAGACTTCTCCGTGTTGTTGGGAATGAAGCCAGTCTGAAGCGTGAGGGCGGGGCACTTTTGCGCGTTACGCTCAAGTGATTGTTCAATCGTCTCAATGGGAGGGGGGCAGATGTGAGGGTTAAAGCACGTCAGGGTTGCTTAGGCATTCGTGTTTATCAGACAGAGCACGACGCTATCCACTTCCATGTCAGCGTTGTACTGGAACACGGTTTCGATGTTTTTAGCGGTGTTTGGGAGGTGATACGTATCCCAACTGCCCGTCATCCCGAGTACCGGCATTTTGAAAGGCTGCTTGGACGCTGACGGTTCACCGTATCGCGACCGGACCCCTGCTTGATTCATTCGGCGTTGAAGCGCGTACGGCAAATTCCCGTCGTAGGCTGGGTACTCTTTGGGGGTTGTATGCAAATAGATATAGAGCGATTCAAGATGTTGACTGGCTGAAAATCCCAGCTCCAGACCGGGTGCGGGTGACATAGACGACGTTTCATCGCCCTCAAACATGTTTTTTGGCGGACCGTTTGGAAGATACATGCCGGACGCGACCAGCTCGGCGTAGGTGCGTCCGAGGCTTTTAATCAGGTCGTCAATCATTGCTGCGTTCATATCAGTACCAGCCCTGTTGCTGATGAAGGTTGTGCAGGTCGGTGCGCGGGTATGCAACCTTGACCATGACGCAAAAGCACCACACTGTAGTGGTCAACTGGTTCCGGGCACAGCTTTGAGTTTTTCTTCAGATTTCGCCGGAGCCGGTCCATCGTTGAATTAATGGGGCCGCATCCAGTCCGAGGCAAACCCCATCATCTTCAGCCGCTCGCTGCCGCTCAACCATCTGATCCCATCCGTACGGGTGAGCGATGAAAGTGGTCCAGCGCACCCACGATGCCCCGCCTTCGGCCATCTGCGTAAGGCCTTTCTGGCCTTGAGTGGCCAAGTCGCTGAACCCGGTTTTCACCTTGCCCAAGGGCTGGCTTACGCGGTCAACCAACCGCAGAATGAAGTCGAGCTTGCTGGTGGCGGCTGCGCTCATGCCGACCTCAACGAGGTTGAGGTATCGCCAATTTGGCTATATGATCCAAGCATGTCTACCCAACACCGATTTCGCGACAAGTACCGCATAGAACTGCGGGAAAAGGACCACCTGCCGCCGCACGTGCACTTGACGGGCGGCGGTGTCGATGTCTTGATAAGCCTTGAAACATGTGAGGCGATGCTGGGCCGCGCGCCATCTGTGGTGCTGAAAGAGGCTCTGGCATGGGTGCGCGAGCACCAAGACGAATTATTGGAGGAATGGCATAAGTGGCATCCATGAAACGCCCCCGCCTGCGGGCTGTGCAGGCACGTCCGGGCCACAAACTGGAACTGACGTTCATTGATGACCAGCGTTTTACCCTGGACATGACCCATGACGTCGGCACCTACCCGGGCCTCAAGCCGCTGCAAGCGGCCAAGGCGTTCGTCGGGGCGACCCTGGGCGATGACGGCTGGACGGTCGAGTGGCCCGAACTGGATATCCAGATTGGCGCCGACACGCTCTACCTCGACGCACTGGCCCAGGCGGCGCCCGATGAGAACACGCGGATTTTCATCGGCTGGCGCGCGCGCACCGGGCTCAACCTGGCGCAGGCCGCCGAAGCGTTGGGCGTAGCGACTCGCAGCATCACGCGCTACAGCAACGGGCGCGTAGCGGTGCCCCGCACGCTGGCATTGGCCTGTCTGGGCTGGGATCGCCTGCAAGAGCAACCCCCACGCAAACGGGCTTGAAGCCTGAACGGCGTTACTGACCATGTTGTCTCCCGAACCCCGCCGTGTGCGGGGTTTTTGTTAGCCTTTCAACGCCATGGCAATGCCGTTGGCCACGGCTATTTCCATGCGTTTCCATTGTTCGTCTTCCAGCCACTTGGTCGTGCTCATGTTCTCGGCGGGGGGGGCGCAGTGCCTGGCAGCCAGCGTTCGGTCCGACCCATCAATTCAACGATGGACTGGCTCCGGCGAAATCTGAAGAAAAACTCAAAACTGTGTCCGGAATGAGTTGACCACTACACATCCTCTTCTACGAGGTGTCAGCGCTTGGTAGGTCGTATCAGTTTGAAGTAGGCATGGTCTTGTTCCAGAACAGTTTTGTAACCGGCGCCTGCTTTGAGGGGAATCCTTACACTTTTGAAAATGTCATCCCATTGGGCAAATGCGGCTAGCGTTTGCTCAATGTAGTCGTTCGGCTTGAGGTACTTGTAGTCTGCGCACAGCTCTTGAATCAGCTTCCGGGTTGCCTTCCCTCGACCACTGTATGCCGTGGTGTGTTCACCCCGAGCCTCCGAAAAAGTCAGGTCGTATGCCGGCGCGAGCGTCCACACGGCTTTGTCACCAGGCTTCTCTGGCTCACGCCCGATAAACGCGAAGTTCTTGGTGTGATCGTCGTAGTTGTGAAACAGGGCATTGAAGACCATCACCCTGGCCATTTTTTCGACCTCTGCGGCACTACGCGTCAGCATGTTTGTGAGCTTGAGTAACCCGCTGTAGTCCATCGATGGAAGTTTGTACGCTGCGTACATAAGCGCAGAGACCGTGATCATGTGAAGCTTCTTAGCGCCCTGCCTGTCAAAGCGCTTTGTTGCAAAGAAGCCCTCTTGGCTACCGTCCTGCATGGTCATGTTCAGGATATTCGACTCAGCCATTTCAATACCTGCGTCCCTGGCCATCAGGTAGTAGGCGTACTCAAGTGCGCCGGTTTCAACCGGCTCACTAGGTGCCCTGAATTTGACTATCCAGTGATCATAGCCTGGCGGAACTGGCCCGAAAGCGGACGTTGCATGTTGCCCATCAGGAGACATGGCGACAATCGCTTTAGGACGTGCACCGCCAGGCGATCCCCCTGCAAGCCTGAGCGTGGTAAGCACTGCCGAAGTTTCTCCTGATAAGACTTCCACGGAATCCTCGAAGAGCTTTGCAAGATTAATTGTCCCCTTCAGCTCTTCTTTTTCCGCTTTTGGATGGTACTCAAACGCTCCCATGGCCCTGTCGCTCATGTAAGCAAGCCGATCCAGGGCAGTTACTGTGTAAGCCGTTCCGTCACCGAATTTGGCATTAAGGAATCTGTCCATCAGCAGCATGCCCCAGCCGTCTGGAAGAGAGTCCGCAAAGGGGCCATGTAATCCCTCGAACAGCTCAGGAGCACGAGCAAGCTGGGGTTTGTCGTCGAATTTCATCGTGAATGGCGACAAGTTGAAACCTGTCGCGAGCCATCCCGGGTCGTAAGTGAAAAAAATCCCGCGCCCCTCTTCTCTGTACAGATCACCGACCTTCACTCCGCTTTTGGTGACCTCAAGGGAATCAACGTGCTTCAGCTTTGGATAATCCTGACGCGGTTTCATTTAGTACCCCGTTTGCGCTTTGAGTTTTTCAGCTCTGTGAGGGAGTTCGGCTGCGAAGGTTTAAACAGAGTCGTTACCGGAGTCAGCTCATCAAGCGCAGTTGCAAGCAGAACCATTGATTCGAGAGTGATTGCGCCCGAGGTCTCAAACCGCTGGATCGACGACTCTGATACGCCTGAAAGCTCTGCCAAGGTCTTTCTTGTGAGATTTTTTGATAGCCGTAGCTTTTTTGCATTTTTACCCACATCGCGAGCAATCTCTGCGGGAGAGCTGAGCAGATGCATGAAAGACATGGCAAGCCTCGTTTAATTTTTCCTAATGGCTAAATCTGACTTGTTAAGGCCATAAAATCAGCACTATTAGTCAGTTCTGACCATTATAGTCAATGGGTGCGCGAGGGAAAAATATTTAATTCGCTAACGGTCAAATATGACTAATTAAATGGAAAAATGTATTTAATAGGTCAGTTATGACTAATTGTTTTTTCGACGCACAACTCAAAATGTGGGTGTCCGTCAGGCCCCGTATACATTGGGGTTTAGATCATGCGCCGAACGGCGCGCTGCAAATTCGGCGCACGGACAGGAAAAAAAAGACCGTTAATGTCGACCTAGTCGCGTCCTACTCCCGTGGTAGGGGCGATGGCGGTGTAATGGCAAAAACAATGCATTGCCCATTGAACGCATGGATCGATTGCCTAAGGCCGCATCATCCGGAGCGTGCCTCATATGGATCTCATCAAGCCCGGGGGACGCCTTGCGAAGCCAATCGGCGAAGAGAAGGTGCAGGTAACCGTCTATCTGAGCTCTTCTGACCGTAAGCGTCCGGCGAACTGTATGCGATCCATAAACCCCACCTACCCAACAGTGGGCTAACGGTTTACCGTGG